>DAOQAK010000003.1 GCA_035353855.1 Bacteroidales bacterium
TAATACAGCAATTTAAAGAACAATTACTTTTGGTGGCTTAAACCGAACTCAGGTTATTATATTTTAATTTCATTTATTTTTATTCATGTTTTTTCTTTTTCTCAAAATAACAGAAAAGAAAAAATAATTCTGAACTCTTTGAAAGCCCAGGAAAATGAATGGAACAAAGGAAATATTGAAGGATATATGGCTTATTACTGGATTTCCGATTCACTGAAATTTATTGGTAAATCGGGCATAACATACGGATGGAAAAATACTCTTGAACATTATAAAATTTCATATCCCGATAAAAAAAAGATGGGTATGCTTACTTTCTCGGAAATCAAATTTGAATCGTTGAAAAGAAATATTATTATGGTTACCGGTCGCTGGGAACTTGCCAGGGAAAATGATAATCTTAGCGGATATTATTCTTTGATATGGAAAAAAATAAAAGGTAAATGGGTAATTATATCTGATCACACATCATAATATAACTGACAATTATTTTATAAATGTTCATTGTTTTATAAAATGTGATAACAGTTATAAAAATATTTTCTCATCTTCGTTTAAATATTTTGAAGCAAAATAAGCAGGGGCAGTATTATTAATTAATTTGTATTTTCCTACCCCCGCTTTTATAAATAAAAATTATTTCATTTCAAATGTACTGCCACTCTGAATTTCAATACTATTTTTTAATAATATCTCATTTGTTGCGTCAAGTATAACTTTTGCTGGACTTTGAATTATTACATTACCATAAGGAATTGATGTGGTAACATCATATCCTGCTGATATATTGATTCCATTGAAGTACTTATTAGTATTTATTGTTATATTTTGGATATATTCATCACTTGAAAAAGTATTAATCTCTCCATTACCAGATACAGAAAAAGAAACAGGATCTGTTGTACAGCTAGCTGTTATTCCAATATTTGGGTTGACTCCGCTAATGTAACCTGATCTAAGATTAATTACACTTAAATAATCAGATAAATTGACGTTAGCACCATTTTCAATACATATATATCCTCCATTTTCTATTTCAATACTTCCATTATTATATATATTTAGGTTTGCTCCACTTTTAATAATAAGTGAACATCCTTGTTTAACAACTAATTTTCCTCCATCATTTATATTCATAGTACTTCCTGATTCCAACGTAAAAGCACTTAAATTATTCAACTCAATTTTAGAATTTGATTGTAAAGTTAGGGTTGAACCATTTTCTGCGTTAAATTTAGTTGTTGAAGCAAATACGCCAGTTAAAGCATCTTTATATATCTTATAAGGAGTATAGTTTTGATCTATTGAAATAGTTTTATCTGATGCAAGATTCAATTGTTCTTTGAGAACAACTTCACCCGTCCATCTAACATCATTATTAATATTATAATCATCCCAAACAATTGAAGCTTGATATGTTCCGTTTTGCAAATCAGTCATTGTAATTGCTAGTCCACTTAAATATATTTTTGAATTATTTTTTTGAGTACTGCTAGGTTGAAATTGTGGGTTTTGATTTTCATATTGAGTTAAATAATATGTAGCTAAATTACAAGAAGACGGATTAGTTCCTATACTCATTATTTTAGTACCAGTAAAAGCATCGTAAACATCTCCTAAATTTGGTATGCTATCATTATACTTTATTGTACTGTAATATTTTTTAAATATACCACATCCATTACTTCCACTGAGTGTTGAAGTAGTTCCTGTCTGATCGAAAAAATGAGATAATAAATCATTATAACCCATTAAAGGATTTGATAAATTAATCATTTCTGTTCTTGCTGTTGGAGTAGATGACCATGCTACACAATTAGGAATAACAGGATCCATTAATGTCATATCCCAATTTCCTTCTGCGGAAATTTGTTTTAAATTATCTGTTTCTGCTGATGGCCATACATCAGATGAACTCGTACTCTCTAAAATGTCTCTTCCAACTTGAATATAAGCATATATACCTGCTGTTCCTGGTTTTCGACAACTATGAGTATTTGAATATTGCATATAATCAATTTTATTATTTACTCCTACCTGATGGTTTTCAAGCCAAATATATTGATAGGAACAATTACTATTATCCTTATATGGTAATTTTATTCTTACTGCATCGCCAGTAGTAACAAAATCTCTCAATATAAAAGTTTTATTACCATCAGTTTTTTGTATATCAGAATTTAAATTATTAGCAGCAATGTAATAAGGGCTAGTATTATATGTCGAACTTTTCCAATGCATTCGCCATCGTTCATAACCATTACAACTTAACAAAGAAGAACCATAACATCCCATTAAACCATAACCACCTTGTATTCCTATTGATGATACCGCTTCACTTGTTCCATAATGATTACCTCCAGAAGTATGAAATGCATTCGATCCAAAAAATTGATGTGCAATTTCGTGAGTAATTATTTGACAACCATTACTAATGTTTCCGTTACCAACTCCATTAAAAGTTGCGCTTGCACAGGAATAAAAGTTCCCATTTATTTTGATGGTATTTCCAAATCCTCCAGAATACCCTGAACCAATTGAAATACTATTCAATGAACTATTAGGGTTTCTATACATTATATTAACAACATCAATAATATTATCATTATTATTATCATAATCACTTAACAGATTATGTCCATACAAAGAATTTAATCCATTTACATTTATTAAATCTACAGCTTTCTGTGCTATAACATAATAACTAAAAGAATTTCCTGGGTTATTCGGTGTTATTGTTGATTGTTTTATGTTTACAACAGTCCAATCCCCTAGAATTACAAGATTACCAAAAGAAGATTCATGATAAAGTCTCGTCATGTAACCTACAACATTATTAGGATTATAATCTGAATCTAAAAAACCTGTCATAAAACTTGAAATAGGAATTGCTTCATTATTTATTCCTTCATTTACTGCATTATCCCAAATACCATTATTATCTTGACAAGGATTATTAGCAGGAGTTTGGTCCCATATTATATTTACAAGAATATTTAATGCCCTATATGTACCTACAGGCTTAATATATTGATTACCAAAATTTTGAAAAGCATACCCCTCCCAGCTATAATAATTACTTCTTGATTGTTGCCCTGAAGGTGGAGTATAAAAAGTCTTCCATTCTATTAACTGTGCTTTTGTTTCAAATAAACAAAAAAATAACATTATTATAGTATATAATTTCTTTGAAGCTTTCATTGTATTACAATTTTTTTAATTATAGATATTTTATTATTTAAAAATTGGATATAATAAATTCCCTTTTTTAGTGTACGTATGTCAGTTCTATAGTTTAAAGTGTTTTTTAAAGATTCATTTTTTTCAATACATCCTAAGCTGTTATATATAATAAAATCGCCTTCATAAGGTTCTGAGAAATTTATATTTAATTCTTCTTTCAATGGATTAGGAAATGTTTTAATTTGTGTATTTACGTTTGTTTCTTTAATGTTAACTATTACGTAAAAACAAGTATCTTCAAAGCTACTAATATTGATTTTGTTTTTATAAACATATTTGCCATCTTTTGAGGCACACAGTAACTGACGAGGTGGGTTATAAATATAGTAATTTGCTTGGAAAAGAACACTAAAATTTGGACCAACCCCTTCAATAAATGTTAATTTCTCTTGATTGGCTGGTAAATGATTAAGATAATTAATCCTTATAATTTTATTTCCATTCTTAGAATAAACAGAATCAACAATTGCAATTGAGTCGGCTTGAGGATAAAAAGCATATGGATTTAATTTAAAAGTATCCCCAATATTTAAGCTTAAATCCATTACTAAATATTCCTTTTCTAAACCCGAATCATAAAACCAAACTTTTCCAGAAGTTGTATCTTCACTTATAAAATAGCATCTTTGAGGTGAAAGACAATTATTACTATTTATTAAAACTATCTTATTATATGGTTTGGAATTAATAGTAGTATCGCAACATATTGTAAAAGTATTTGTTTCATATGTAGTAAAACCTTCAGAAAAGATAGCCCATTCAGTAGATTTTTTTCCATATATTGATTCATATGGTTGACTGAATAAATTAATCGAAATAAATAAATTCAGGATAAGGAAATATATTTTTTTATTTTTCATTTTTTTATTCCGTTAAAATCATTTTCTTCGTATCAATTTCTTTTCCATCAACAACTAATGTATACATATACATTCCTGCTTTAAATTCGGAACCTTGAATTGTAATATTAGCATCACCTTTACTGTTAATATTTATTTTTTTCAATTGAGTTCCCTGCATATTATAAATATATATAGCTGCCGATTGTGCATCAGAGGGAATAAAATATTTTAATTGTGTTTCTTTAGAGAAAGGGTTTGGTGTATTTTGATATAAAACTGCTTTTTCAATAGAGCTGTTATTGCTATTATTTTTTGAAGATTTTTGTTCCGATTTATCGGATAAATTACAACATGTATTTATGTCTGATTGTAATTGCAATATTTTTTCTTCTTGCTGTTTTATCGTTTCCGTTAAAGATTGAATTTCAGAAATGATATCTTGTAATGAATCTATTTTGGCTTTTTGTTTCTCATTATTTGTATTTAATTCTTGAATTGCCTTTACCATTGGCATTATAAAATCAGAATAGCGCAAACAATAAACATCTTTATCATTCTTTGGCACATCAAGTCCAGGAAAATCGAACCCACTTTCCTTTGCTGCTTTTTCAACATCTTGCGCAATAAAACCAATACAAGCCATTTGCTCAGCCTCAGAAAAATCAATACTATTTACTAATGAATCCGGCGTTCCCCATATTTGATGAAGGACTTTAGGCATTATATTGTATGTTACCGGTTTTAGTTTTAATACAAAATCCAATCCTTTTACATTTTCTTTAATATTTGCTTTTATTCTTTCGTCTGAATATGCAGTAATAGTTGTTACTGCAGCACGAATTTGAGTAATAGCAGTATTTCCAAGACAAACTTGGTTATCCCCAGTACACTGACCATTTGATACACCATAGCCTATCATGGTTACATTGGTACGTGCTACAGTAGGATAAGAATTAGAACCGATAAAAGTACATTGAGCATTATTTACTCCATTTGCTCCCATACCTGCAACATATCCATAGTATGCATTATAACTACCTGTTGTATTAAATTCACCTGAAGCATATCCACTAAACGTATTTCTAATACCTGTTGTATTATAAAAACCGGAATAAGAACCACTAAATGTATTATATGATGCAGTGGTATTACTCATACCTGCGTTATATCCATTAAATGTATTATATGATGCGGTAGTATTACCATTTCCGGCCCAGCCTCCATTAAATGTATTATAGCTGCCAGTGGTATTATAGTATCCGGTTTTATACCCCAAAAACACATTAGATCTTATATTCGTTTCATCTTCTGAATAACCACTTTCAATACCAAACCTAATTGAATGTGTTGTGGAATTTGTTTCTAAATTAGATGAACCAATGTTGCCAGTAACATCTAATTTATAAGCTGTATTATCCTGTTTATTTTTACCAATAAGAACATTCCCATTATCTGCAATAAAAAATACATTGTTTGATCCAAAGGGTACCCAATAATTAAGACCACCTAAACTATTTGTTTCAATTTCACCTGCGTGTACGTACTGAATTCCCCATTTCCCATAATTATTTGAAGTATGTTCTCGTCCAAAATACAAAGAAATATCTCCATTTTCATCAGGATTGTATATTGAAATACTCCCTTTCACTTCAAGTTTATGTACTGGGCTTGAAAAGCCTATACCAACATCACCATTTGATAACATTTTTAATTGTGCATTAGTATTGCTATATGCAAACATTAATATTAAAGATAAAATAATTAGCTTTTTCATTTTTTCAATAAATTTAAATTTATAAAATAACTTTTATGATATTTCCATTTTCGCAGTCAATATCAATCAGCGGACTATCCATATTACAATTTATGCAATCATATAGTATTATTTATTCGTATCTTTGCCGTATCCTCCTTTCTGTTGGTAATATATTAAGTATTTGCGTTATTTGAATATTCCTCCAGTTAAGGAGGTTTTTATTTTTATTTATATAAAAATTATTGTCATTTGTTACTTATTGCAAATATAAGTAGTTATTTATTATTTTAATGTTAAAAGTTAATAATTAACATTTTGCGATTATTATCAGTTTTTGCATGAATTAGGTAAAATGATTTTTGTAAGCGTTAAACAATGAAATTGATAAGGATAAATTTTTTACAAAAAATATTTTTCGCAGAAACTGTAAAATATTTCAGAATGACAATAGCGGCTTTGTAGATTGCGTAATTTTTCGTATAAGTGGTAAGGTTGATTTTATATCTGGTAAATATTTCACTCTTTCAATTTTTCTGATCATTCTATCATTCAATCATCCCATCATTCAATTAAACAATAATTTTCTTTTTACCTGCGTTTTATTAATAGTTAATAACCAATTAATTTTTAAAACTATGAAAACAAATGAAACCGGCCACGCAAAAAATGTAGCCAATTTTGAACAATTAATTTCCTTTTGTACAGGATATGGTGCAACTTACAACCCCGCTAAAGCAGCTCTTAAACTCACAGCATTAAACACCTTGTTTACTACTGCCCAAACATCACTGGCAACTGTAAAGGACAAGTTTAATGCTTATTCAGTGGCTGTCGATGCACGCGAAATCTTGTTTAACCCTTTAAGTAAATTCACAACACGCGTTTTAAGTGCATTGGAAAGTTCCGAAGTTACAGTGCAAAAAATTGATGATGCGAAAACCATCACCCGAAAAATCACTGGCAAAAGAGCTACACAAAAAAAAGAAATTATGCCCCTTCCCCGTAAACTTTCCGAAACACAACCGGAAGGAAATACTATAAGCGAAGAAATTAAACAAATATCAGCATCGCAAATGAGTTACGATAATCGTCTTGATAATTTCGATAAGCTTATAAAGCTTTTAACCAGTATTACGCTTTATGCTCCCAACGAAGCCGATTTAAAGGTTACTGTGCTTACTACATTATATAACGATTTAAAAGCTAAAAACACTGCTGTAATAAATGCGGCAACTCCATTAAGTAACGTCCGAATAGCTCGGAATGATGTCCTTTACAAAGATATTACCGGCATGGTTTCTATAGCCAACGATGTTAAAGCATATATAAAATCACTGTTCGGTGCAACAAGCCCCCAGTATAATCAAATAAGCTCTTTAAAATATACAACACCCAGGAAATTTTTTAAATATACCTACCTTATTTGTAAAACAATCAAAGCGCTTTGTAAAAATATGACAGGGATTTATAAATAACTGACAGCTATAATAAAATAACTGACAGGCAAAATTAAAACAATCAAAGTGCTTTTTACAACAATAAAAGGGTTTTATAAATAATCGAAAGGTAAAAGTAAAACTATAAAAGGTATTAACTTCCCTGATGATCAATCTGCGCTAAAGTCTGTCTTTCTTGCTATTTGCAACATCCGTTCTTTCTTGCTATTTGCAACATCCGTAAAAAATGGACACGACCTATTAGAAACTGGGATATGATTTTAAATCAATTCATTATTAAATTTGAAGCCAGATGTAGGGTATGATATACCCTCTATTTTCTAATTATTTTTTTATTGTATCGTAATTGACTTGTTTTTCCATAACTCCCTTTTCATTATAAAATTTCCATAACCCAACTTCCTCACCTTTACTATAATTTCCCTCATAACGTTTCTCGCCATTTTCGTAATAAACAATTCGCTTCCCTTCATCAAGCCCGTTTTCGAAAGTACCTTCACTCCATTTTTTCCCATTCTCATAATAATAAACCCAGTCACCATGGCGCTTGTTATCTTTGTATTCGCCCTCCATCATTTTTTGCTTATTGGAATAATAGTCTACTTCTTTTACCATTTCTTTATTTTCTCCTTCACCCACATAATATTTTTCAACTTTTGGAGAACCATCAGAATAGGATTCTTCAACAACTTTTTTTGTTTTCTCGGAACAGGAGACAAACATTAAAACGACACATAAAAAAACAAAAGACTTTCTCATAATAATTTATTTCTTTTCGGTTTTGTACTCCCTGTTTAATCCATCAAGTATTTCTTTAGTAATATTAAGGCTGTCATTAGCATAAAGAATACCTCCACCTCTTGCGAAGCCTAATATATAATCGAATTGATATTTTTTATTATAGCGGTTTAAAAAATTTATTATGCTATCCTGAAGCATATTATTTATTTTTAATTCTTCTGCTGCAAGTTGTGATGTCATTTCATCATTAAGCGTGTATAAATCCTCTTGTTGTTGTGAAAGTATTTTTTCAGTTTTTGTTGCTTCATCGATTGAAAGCAAATTGGCTTTCATTTTGTTCTGATATGCCAAGACACTGCTTTTAAAAGCGGTTTGTTTTGCCAGTAAACTTTTTTCAGCAATATCCTGTTTTACCTTAAGACTATCTTTCATGTTTTTTACAAGAAGATAGTTTTCCATAATGGTATCAGAATTAACGTAGCCTACAGAAACCGTTTTATTTTTAATATCCATTACCCTGGTGCTTATATCATCTTTCTTACCAAAAAAGAACAATATAAAAAGAACGATTACCCCCAATAATGATATAATACTGAAATAAAAAGTAAGTTTGCTGCAACAGTTTGTTTTGCAATTATCATTGGATTTAGCCAATGTATTTTCTGTGTTAAGAACATTTTCTTCCATAATTATTTTTTTGCAAAAGTAATTAAATCATTTTTGTAATGATAAACTGAATTCATAATATTTATAAAATAATTGGAAATAATTGTATAGGGGTATATAGAAATAAAGGAATAGTATAAAGATTATACCTTAATATCCATTAACATTAATACTTAAAATTCTTAAAAAGAAAGGTTTAATTTCCTATTTCCGACATGAATTTCAGGCGAACCAGCCTGATTTCTTCTTTAGTATAAATATCTTCACCCAAATCCTGAAGTGCATCATCAATGGAATCAGATTCGGCAGTTTTAAAATATTCAAAAATTTCTTCCTGTGGATCTTTATCCAACACTTCATTAATATAATAGCTAATATCCAATTTTGTACCTGATGCAACAATACTTTCAATCTCTGTAAGAAGTTCATCAAGAGTTAAGCCTTTTGCAAAAGCAATATCATCGAGGGCAATTTTTCTATCAATACTTTGAATAATGTATACTTTAAGGCCTGACTTATTTACAACTGATTTCACGACCATATCAATAGGTCGTTCTATTTCATTTTCCTGTACGTATTTCGCTATGAGTTCAACAAATGCTTTTCCAAATTTTTGTGCTTTACTAGCACCTACACCTGTAATGTTTTTCAATTCATCAACAGTAATAGGATATTGGATTGCCATATCTTCAAGTGAAGGATCCTGGAATATTACAAATGGCGGCAAGTTTTGCTTTTTGGCCATTTCTTTTCTAAGATCTTTTAGCAATGCAAATAAAACTTTATCCGTAGCGCTAGTTTTAGCACCACCCGAAGTAAAGAATTCATCGTCAGAGGTATTTTCATAATCATGATCCAAGGTCATCATCACGGAATGTGGATTCTCAAGAAAATCCAATCCTTCCTGGCTAACCTTTAATAATCCATAATTATCAATATCTTTCAACAGAAGTCGTTCAATAAGTGTCTGACGAATTACCGAATTCCAGAAGCGTTCATCTTTTTCAGAACCTCGCCCGAATACTTCAAGTTTATCATGTTTACATGATTTGATGGTTGCGGAGTTTTTTCCTATCAACACATTAATTATATGCTTTGCTTTAAATAATTGTTTTACGGCAAGAACCGTATCAAGCAAAGTAACCACGTAATCCTGGGCTTCAAACTTTGATTTGGGATGCAGGCAATTATCGCAATTCTGGCAATTATCCTGAGGGAAAACTTCTCCAAAGTAATGCAATAATTGTTTTCTGCGGCAAACGGCTGATTCGGCATAAGAAATTACTTCAAGAAGTAAATGACCTCCTATTTCCTGTTCAGCAACAGGTTTGCCTTTCATGAATTTTTCCAGTTTCTGAATATCATCATAACTATAAAAAGCAACGCAATTCCCCTCACCATCATCACGTCCTGCCCTACCGGTTTCCTGGTAATATCCTTCCAAACTTTTGGGAATATCATAGTGAATAACAAAACGCACATCAGGTTTGTCAATACCCATACCAAAAGCAATGGTAGCAACAATGACATCAACCTCTTCCATCAGGAATTTATCCTGATTAGCAACACGGACTTGTGAATCAAGCCCTGCATGATATGGCAATGCCTTAATTCCATTGACTTGTAGCGTTTCAGCAAGTTCTTCAACTTTTTTTCTGCTGAGACAATAAATAATACCTGATTTTCCGTATTGTGATTTAATATATTTTATTACTTCTTTATTTGCATCTTCAGTTTTGGGTCTGACTTCATAATAAAGATTAGGCCTGTTGAATGATGATTTGAAAATTTTTGCATTAAGCATATTCAGGTTTTTCTGAATATCAAGTTGTACCTTAGGTGTAGCAGTAGCTGTAAGAGCAATGATAGGAACTTTATGTTCGATAGCTTCGATAATAGGACGCAGCCTACGGTATTCGGGCCTGAAATCGTGTCCCCATTCTGAAATACAATGTGCTTCGTCAATAGCAAAAAATGATATATCAATTTCTTTAGAAAGGAATTTTATATTTTCATCTTTTGTAAGCGATTCGGGAGCAACATAGAGTAATTTTGTTTTCCCATCCTGCAAATCTTTTTTAACCTGAGCTATTTCATTTTTAGAAAGAGATGAATTCAGAAAATGTGCAACACCGGGTTCTGTAGCATAATTACGTATTGCATCAACCTGGTTCTTCATCAAAGAAATAAGAGGAGAAACTATAATTGCTGTACCTTTACTTATCAATGCCGGCAACTGGTAACACATTGATTTACCGCCTCCGGTAGGCATTATAACAAATGTATCATTACCGGCAAGCACATTTTTAATTATTGCTTCCTGGTCACTTTTAAACGATTCAAACCCAAAGATTTTTTTTAGCATATCTTTCAATGTGCTGTCAATCTTCTTGTCAATTTTGAACTCTGCATTCGGTTTCTCTGTCATGGCAGCTTTCTCAACTTTTTTCGTTTCCGCTTTTTTTATTTCTGCTTTTGACTTCATCAAGCCATTTGATTAATTAATAAATATAAATATATAAACAATTTTCCTGTTTTTTACGAAAATAAAAATTTTTTTTACAATAGTATTATAATTCGTCAAAAATATAAAAAAATAAATAGGTCAGATTTTATTAAAAAAATAATTTTTTTTAGACGATTTCTATTTTTATTTCGTTATTAACTACTAAATTTATGGTAAAAAATAATTCATTCTTTTTTGGCTTAAAAAAATATTTTTCCAAAAAAACTATTTGATAATAATACAAACAATTATTCATCCGATCATCAGAAACTTTAAATAGTAAATATAAAAATAATAATTTTACAACATAATATTATTTTCAAATCATGGCATTAAAAATTGCAATAATTATCCCGGCTTTTAATGAGCAGGAAACCATAGCTAAAGTGGTTTCAGAAATTATTGCATTAAATAATTCAGGAAATTATCAGTTTGATGCTATAGTTATAAATGATTGTTCAACCGACAACACTCCGATGATTGCCGAAAAATTAAATTGTGTTTTGCTTGACCTTCCTGTAAACCTCGGTATTGGCGGAGCTGTACAAACCGGTTTTAAATATGCTTTAGAAAATAATTACGATTATGCAATTCAGGTTGATGGTGACGGGCAACACCCTACTTCGGCAATTCCAAAGCTTCTTGATAAAATAATCAACTCCAATTCAGATATTGTCATAGGTTCACGATTTATTGAAAACACAGGGTTTCAATCATTCTATATGAGAAGAGTTGGAATAAAATTTTTCAGATTTCTTTTAAAATCACTTTGCGGAATAAAAATTAGTGACCCTACATCTGGTTTCAGAATTATTAATCGTAAAACTTTAAATATAGTAAATGAATATTATCCTGATGAATATCCCGAGCCTGAAGCATTGGTGATTTATAAATATTATAACTTAAAAATTTCTGAAACACCTGTTCAGATGGAAGAAAGAAAAGGCGGCATATCATCTATCAAAGGCTTGCTGAAGTTATATTATATGTTTAAGGTTAGTCTTGCTATTTTTTTTACTTTTATAAAATTAAAATTTAATTTATGGAAGATATCATACCTTTAAAAATTCAAATAACCTGTATTGCAGTCAGCGTTTCATTTCTATTTTATATTGGCTATCTTATTATCAAAGGAAAGTTACGAGAAGAATATGCCATTTTCTGGGTAGTAAGTACCATTATGCTTATTGCATTTTCTTTCTGGCGAAATGGACTTGCTGTTGTTGCTGAATTTTTCGGCGTATTCTCTCCACCAAACGTTGTTTTCATGGGAGCTATTTTTGGAATATTCATTTACCTATTGCATTTATCTGTTGTGGTATCGAAACTGCAGGAAACGAATAAAAAACTTTCACAGGAAATTGCGTTATTGAAAAATAAGATCAACAAAAAAAATAGTGAACCCATTTCTGAAAAATGAGTATTGACCCGAATAGATTTTATCTTTTATATCCTCCTATAACCAAACAGGAAAGATATTCATCGGAAATTGGTAATGCAGGAGGCGACCAAATACCCCTTGGCATTTACTATTTAGCATCTTACCTTAGGCTGAATCATATTGAAATCAAAGTAAGAGATGCCGAAGCAAATAAACTTTCATCACAGGAAATTATTTCTGAAATTAATTCCTTTTCACCAAAGTTTGTTGGAATAAGTTCTACTACTGTTGCCTTTCACAGAGCTGTTGAAATTGCCAAAGAAATCAAAAAACATTTTAATGATGTAATAATAATCCTGGGAGGTCCACATGTTACGGCTAATCCGAATCATGCAATGTCATTTGCAGAATTTGATTTCGGGGTTTTGCATGAAGGAGAATACACATTGATTGAACTTATTAAAACAATTAATGAAAACGGAGATTTAAAAAATGTAAAAGGTATCACATACCGTGAACAAACAAATATTTCAATCAACCCTTTAAGAGCATATATTGAAAACCTTGACCAACTCCCGTTTCCGGCATTTGACCTGATTGATAATATAAATTTATACACTCCGCCACCTTCCAATTATAAAACACTGCCGGTAGTAAATATGATAACCAGTCGTGGTTGTCCGAGCCAATGCACTTTTTGTGATAATAATATTTTCGGCAGAAAATACCGCCAACGTTCGGCAGAAAATATTGTTGAAGAAATAAAATTATTACGAAAGAATTATAATATTCGTGAAATTGCTTTTGTTGACGATACGTTCCTTATTGATAAAAAACGTATTTACAAATTATTTGAATTGCTTGACAAAGAAAATATTTCATTTTACTGGACCTGCATGAGCCGCATTAATAACACCGATTATGAATTCCTGAATTTTATTAAATCAAAAGGATGCTGGCATATTTCATTTGGAATAGAATCAGGAGATGAAAATATTCTGAAACTGATTAAAAAAAATATTTCGCTTGACAAAGCTAAAGAAGTGATAAACTGGTGCAAAAAACTTAAAATAAAAACGAAAGGATTTTTTATTATTGGTCATCCAACAGAAACGATTGAAACGATTGACAAAACCATAAAGCTTGCCTGCCGTTTGAATTTGGATGACATTGTAGTTACAATAAACACACCCATTCCAGGATCACAACAATATACCGAAGCAGAGCTTTACGGAAGCATTGATAAAACAAATTGGGCTGAGTTTAATTATTGGCGTCCTGTTTTTGTACCCAAAGGATTAACCAAAGAAATATTATTAAGTAAGCATAAAGAGATTTATCGCAAATTTTATTTACGTCCAAGAATATTATTACGTTACTTTTTTAGTTTCTTTGGGAAGGGCGGTTTTAAAAGGTTTAAAACTGTTTTCAAAGCAAGTTTTTTTATTCTGAAAAATAAAAAATAATCACATACAAAATTTTACCCGGGAATAATTATTTCTTTTGCGACTGTGCAAATTTTAGATTATTTTTTGCTAACTCAAAACCAGGTTCTAACTTAATTGCTTTATTACAGGCTTCAATAGCCTTGTCGTACATTTTTAAAGCATTATACGATGAGCAGATATTATTATAGGCAGAAGCAAAATCGGGTTTTAGTTGGAGTGCTTTTTCGCATGCATTAATACATTCATTATACATTCCTGCTTCATAATAAAACAAACTTAAGTTTAAATAATTTTCAGGAGTAGGATTGGTATTTGCTGTTTCTAAAGCCACATCAAGTTTTGATTTTTTATTTTTTGCAGCATCAATATAAGCCAGGCACTTTGCATCACCGGGAATCATTTGTAATGTTTCTTCAGCAAGCCGTTTTAAATTATCCCAATCTTCAGTAAAAAAATACAAATTCAAAAGCGAATAACGAGGCTCTGCATATGCAGGATTGATAGAAATTGCTCTCTGAAGATACATCTTTGCTTCTTCGTAACGTTTACAATTAAACAGGTAGTCTCCATAGTAATAACAAGCCTGATCGGCATATGTACCAAGCGCAATAGCATTTTTATAAAATTTATCGGCGTTATATCTATCGCCAAGCGCGGAATATAGTACCCCAAG
This sequence comes from Bacteroidales bacterium, assembly GCA_035353855.1. NCBI lineage: Bacteria > Pseudomonadati > Bacteroidota > Bacteroidia > Bacteroidales > Bacteroidales bacterium. The sequence goes on from DAOQAK010000003.1 coordinate 14,714, forward strand.
ATTAATATGTAAAAGCGAATAATTTGGAATTAATTTTAATGCCTTGTTAAAATATTTTTTTGCTTCACTATACTCCCCTTTCCTCATTTTCGATAAAGCATAATTCATCAGACCACGACCATTATATGGACTTTTTTTCGTTACATCATACCATAATGATTCATATGAACTCCAAACCTTATTTCGCTGATGAACTCCATATGCATGAGGAATAATCAATGCAAACATCAACACAATAAAAATAAATTTCTTTTTTGCCGGCAATTTAACCGATGTTATATTTCTGAATACAATGATTTGTGCTAACGCCCATATAAATGAAACCGTCAATCCAACAAAAGGGAAAAACATCCTGTGATCATTCAGCACTTCCGAAAGCGGGAATATACTTGAAGTGGGCAGCAGAGCTATAAAAAACCAAAAAATTCCAAAAGAGACAGGACGATAAATTTCTTTCCTTGATAAACGTATTGCAAGCCATATCATTCCTGTTATGAACATTAATCCCATAATTAAATAGCACAAACCCAATAAATAATTATTTGCAAATGTTGTTTCAAGTACCTGCCAGTCGGTATCCGCCGATAATTCCGTAGGAAGGAAAAAGTTTTTAAAATATTGAACCATTACGAATGGTTGTGTTATCAAATAATTAAATGGAGAAATGATAGCACGAAGAACACTTTTAGGCGTAAGTAATGAATTTATAATAAAAAGGATTACTCCAAAAGCCAATGCAGGAGATACAATCAATAATGATGTGCCTGCCTTTTTTAAGTTTTCTTTCCGGAATATTCTTGTAAAATCAACCTGCATCTCGAAAAGAATAACATAAACAAAAAGCAAAGGTGCAAACATTAAAGCCGTTTCCTTTACAAGAGAACCAAAAATATATGGAAGCAGAAAAAACTGGTATTTTCTTTTTTGAGGAAAATAAATATAAATAACAAATGAAAGAAGAATCATTAACGTTGAGAAGGAATCGGAGCGTGCTATAATATAATTAATGGTTTCAGCATTTGCTGTATGAAACCCGTATAACGCTACAGCAAATAATGCAATAAATTTATTCCATTCGTTTGATAATGATTTATCAAATATTTTTTTAAAGAACAAGAACATCAATACCAGTTGAAAAATAAAACTAATGAATATGGATAAATGAAAATAAAATGGTTTTAACCCGCTTTCATTCGGATGCAAAGGATTTGCTCCAACTTTAAAAAAATCTTTTGTAGCCATCCAGTAATCTATGGCGTTTAGAGTAGTTATGCCGGGCCTATAACCCTGGTTCGACGGTAAGGAACTGGTAGTTGTTCCATCAACATAAAATCTCGGGATATTTGATAAACTTCTTATCCATACATTATTTTCTATAGTATGAACATCATCAAAATGAAATGGATTATTAAAGTGATTCGAATAAGTAATAACAAGCCCTGTGAACAAAACGAATGTCAGCAACCAGAAAAAAAAATTATTTTTTTCATTCCTGACTTTTATATTTTTTAACGACTTATTCAAATGCTTATATTTATTTTAATTTTTTATAGAATGAAATAATAGTGATATTATTAAATTTGTCAGCAAATTTATCATTTTTTTTAAAATCATTTTTTCTTATGAAACCCCAAAAAAAAGAGGAAATAAAAAAACCCGAAAATAAAATCGTTATTTATATAATCACATTATTTATCGTGATACCGGTAATATTTTTAATATATAAAAATCACGCTATCCCAAATAAAGGAATTAATGAAAAACTTTCTGAAGGAGTTGATACCACTACGTTAAATCCCGAAGAGCAATCCGCCGCTTTAAAGGAAGCTATCAATTTAGCTTTAAGCAAACCTAATGAAACGAATTTTATAAACCTCAGCCTTGCCTATTATAACAGGGCAATGTATGATGAATGTATTAAAGCATCGCGCGAAGCACTAAAATATAATTCTAAAAGTTATTATGCTTATAATAATTTATGTTCAGCATATAATCAACTTGGCATGTGGGACGAAGCCATAGCAGCCGGTAAAAAAGCTTTGGAAATATTACCCGGCGACCAACTGGCTACAAACAATCTGAATATTTCTCTGAAGGGAAAAGAAAATCAAAATAAAAAATAACCATCATATTAATATTAAAACCAATGGGCAAACTTTCTGACGATTTTAATTCATACCGTTCAAAAATGAACGAAAAAATACTAGCTGCTGATAATCTTGTTATAAAGCGTTTCTTTAATCTCGATACCAACACTTATGCTGATGGCGCACTACCTGTTAAAACAAAGGAAATGCTTGGTCTTGTTGCATCAGTAGTATTACGTTGCGATGACTGTATAAAATATCATATAGAAAAATGTTACAAGCTCGGGATCACTAAAGAAGAACTTTTTGAAATATTTTCTGTAGCCAGTATTGTAGGAGGTTCTATTGTAATACCTCATTTGAGAAGAGCAATAGAATTTTGGGAAGATTTAACACTTGAAAATTGTTAAATCCCAATTTTATACCGATACAGAACATGTCAAAAGGTGGCGATTGCAAAAAATATTATTTGTTCCTATACGGCATAACTCGGTCTAATCATCTTTGCTTTCGCAAATCTGTTAAGAACGAGTATAACTTTCCTTTTGAATTTTTGAAAAACATTAAATGTAATTATCGTATATTTGTTTTTCTTTTAATAGCCTATGTTTAAAATAAAATATTCATTCCGGTTTTTGTTTTTTTTCATCCTGATTTTTAATTTATTTCAGGGCTCTCTTTTTTCTCAAAGCCTGAAAACAAAAATTATGGGAAAAGTAATCGATTCGCTTACCCAGCAACCAATGTCCTTTGTTAATGTTTATATAAATGGTACAACTACCGGCGTACGTACCGACTTTAACGGAGAATATGCTATTGAATTTAATTTTAATGCCGATTCGCTTACCGCATCTTTTGTAGGATACACAACCGTTCGTAAACCAATAGTACTACATAAATTTCAGACCATCAACTTCGCGCTGCTCGAAAACGAAATCAGTTTAAAGGAATTGGTAATACACCCTACAACAAACCCTGCCGAGATTCTTCTGAAAAAAGTAATTGAAAATAAAAAGAAAAACAGTGGCGAAGACTTGCAGTCATACGAATACCAGGCATACAGTAAAATTGAATTCGATGCTAATAATATCTCTGAAAAATTCAAAGACAGTAAAATGATCAAACCTTTCCAGTTTGTATTCGAAAATATTGACACATCAACAGTAAACGGAAAATCATATTTGCCGCTTTTTCTTACAGAAACACTTTCTGATGTATATTTCAGGGCATCACCCAAATCGAAAAAAGAAATCATTAAAGCTTCACGTGTTAGCGGAGTGGACAACGAAAGCATCGCGCAATTCCTTGGAGATATGTACCAGGATGTTGATGTATACAACAATTATGTAACTATTTTTGATAAAAATTTTGTAAGTCCTATTGCAAATTTTGGTCTTGCATACTACAGATACTATCTTACTGACAGCACTTATTTCGGAAAAAACTGGTGTTATAAAATCATGTTCAAACCACGCCGTAAACAGGAACTCACGTTTACCGGATATTTCTGGGTTGCCGATAAAAGTTTTGCCATCAAAAAATTCGACATGCGTATTGCCGATGATGCAAATATTAATTTTATTAATGACCTGGTTACCCAGCAGGAGTTCGAAAACATTAATGATAGCTGTTGGATGGTATCTGTGGATAAACTTATTGTTGACTTCAACCTCGTAAACAACACAAAAAACAATATGGGTTTTTACGGAACAAAAACCACTTCATACAAAGATTATATTTTCAATAAACCAAAGGACGATCAATTTTATAACACACCCACTAATATTACTGTTGAAGAAGGAGCTTCGGCAAAAGCAGATACATTCTGGGTTGCACACCGTCACGATACTTTATCGAAAGACGAAAAAGCAGTTTATAAAATGGTTGATACACTTCAAACCGTTAAACTTTTCAGAACCTATGTTGATGTTGTGAAAACAATTATCATGGGGTATTATGTTAAAGGGAATATTGAATGGGGTCCTTATTTTAATATTATTAGTTTTAATGATCTTGAAGGCGCACGTATAAGAATTGGAGGCAGAACCAGTAATGATTTCAGCACAAAAATTATGATCGACGGGCACCTGGCATATGGAACTAAAGACCAGGAATTCAAATATGGCGGGGGTTTCGTGTACATGCTCAACAAAAACCCAAGAAGATCAATAGGAGCATGGTATAAATATGATATAGAACAATTGGGTGAAAGTCAGAATTCATTCATCACCGATAATATTCTTGCTTCGTTATTGCGTCGCAGCCCTTATGACAAACTAACCATGGTGAAAGAATTTAAATCCCATTATGAACATGAATGGTTCAACGGATTTTCAAATACCATCCATTTTATTCACCGCGATATTTATCCTCTCGGGATTACAAAATTTCAGTTCATCAATGGTGGACAGCTGGATGAAATGAATTCAATAACAACCTCAGAAATTCAGCTCGACACAAGATTTGCATACAACGAAAAATTTGTTTTCGGTGAATTTGAACGTACCAGTATGGGAACAGAATACCCTGTGCTTACTTTAAAATATGCTTATGGAATAAAAGGATTCTGGAATGGCGATTACGAATATACTCGTGCGCAGCTTGGTGTTGAACATTGGTTTAACATTGGCTCTTTCGGTTGGTCGAAATATATTCTTGAAGCCGGTAAAATATGGGGAACACTACCCTATCCATTATTAAAACTTCATGAAGGCAATGAAACATGGGTGTTTGATGATTACGCGTTTAACATGATGAATTATTATGAATTTGTAAGCGACCAATATGTTACAGGATATTATGTTCATCATTTCGACGGACTATTCCTGAATAAAATTCCATTGATGCGCAAACTGAAATGGAGAGAAACAGCTTCGGTACGAGCCGCATTTGGAGAGCTTTCCCCTAAAAATAATCAAACTACAACTTTTCCTTCATGTATGACAAAACTTGATAAACCATATTTTGAAGTTAGTGCAGGAGTAGAAAATATTTTTAAATTAATTAAAATTAACGCGGTTTGGAGGCTTTCGCATTTAGATCATTTAAAAGCGGATGGGAATAAAGTTAATAATTTTGGAATTCTTGGAACTTTCCAGGTATATTTTTAGAATGATGAATTTTAAATTATAAATGATAAATGAAATATGGAAATTTAAAATTTATCATTGAACATTAAACATTGAAAAATGGTTTTACGCGCAGAAAATATCTTTAAGAAATATAAGCAACGAATGGTTGTTAATGATGTATCCATTAATGTAGAGCAAGGAGAGATAGTAGGATTACTAGGACCAAATGGTGCAGGGAAAACAACTTCGTTTTATATGATAGTGGGGATGATTAAACCGCATAGCGGAAATATTTTTCTCGATAATAATAATATTACCGATGAAGCCATGTATAAACGCGCCAAACGCGGAATTGGCTACCTGGCGCAGGAAGCATCGGTGTTTCGTAAATTAAGTGTTGAAGATAATATCAAAACTGTTCTTGAATTTTCATCCTATTCAAAACAAGAACAGAAAGAGCGAACAGAAATGCTGCTCGAAGAATTCGGCTTGCAGAATGTTCGTAAAAGTTTAGGCATTACATTATCCGGCGGAGAACGCCGTCGTACGGAGATTGCGCGTGCTTTAGCCGTGAACCCCAGTTTTATTTTATTGGATGAACCTTTTGCAGGCGTTGACCCTATTGCAGTTGAAGATATTCAAACTATTGTTTCAAAACTAAAGTCAAAAAATATCGGCATACTTATCACCGACCACAATGTTCACGAAACCCTTTCTATAACCGATAGAGCGTATCTCTTATTTGAAGGAAAAATTTTAAAATCGGGAACTGCCGAAGACCTTGCCAATGATGAACAAGTTCGCAGGGTTTACCTTGGAAAGAATTTTGAATTGAGGAAATAATTATTGTATTTCGTTCTGCGAATCATCCTCATCAATATAACCAAGTATTTTATTTGCTAAATCAGCATCACTTTGTCGAATGATAAGTTTTATTCCTCCCACAGATTGTGAAAAAAAAGGCTGAATAATTTCCATATTATCATTTTTCAGGAAACAATCAATACCTGCCGAATCAAGCTTAGCCTTATCAATTAACGCTTCATACTGAAAATTGTATGCACGCAAAACAATTAAGTTATCGTCTCCGGCATCATCCATAAATATGTAGAAGTTTTATTTAATTTCTATAATTTCAAACTCATAAAATTCCACGATCATATTCGCTAAAAGTTTTTTACATGCAGTATCTACTTTTTCTTTTGCAGTAATCTTATCTTTAGCTTCAATCTCAAGAGTTATATGTTTTCCTATTCTTACATTTGATATCTCTGGAAGACCAATATTCTTCATACTTGATGTTACAGCTTTACCCTGTGGGTCGAGCAATGCCTTTAATGGCATAATGTTTATTTCAGCGCGGAATTTCATTTTTCTTAGAATAATTTATGAGTGATAAAATTATATAAAAAATAATTATTAATGGTACTGCTATATATTGCAATAATATCAATGCTATCAGTGAAACGATCAAAAAGATGTAACGGATTTCATTTTCTTTCCATCCAAAACTTTTAAATTTCAATGAAAAAAGTTTTACCGGAGCTACAAGCAGAAACGAAAGTATAATAACCAGCGCCAATAAGAATCCGGGATTTCCGAACAACATGGTAAAGTATGTCGGGCTTTCATTTCCATTCAAAATAATAAACGGAATTGATGCAATAAATAAAGCATTTGCCGGTGTTGGCATTCCAATAAAATTTTCCGTTTGATTTTCGTCATTATTGAATTTTGCCAGTCGCAATGCAGAAAATACAGGAATTAAAAAAGCTTCAAAAGGTAAATACTTCTGCCATCCTTCAGCTTCACTGAAACACATATTCAGCATGGTAAACATGATCAGTCCGGGTAAAACTCCAAAACTTACTACATCGGCAAGCGAATCAAGGTCTTTACCAATTGCCGATTGCGCTTTTAATAATTTTGCTGAAAAGCCATCAAGAAAATCAAATACAGCAGCAATTGCAATAAAACAAGAGGCTTCAATAATATTACCCGAAAAGAGTAACCCTATACCAATACATCCACTCAAAAGATTAAGAGAAGTGATAAAGTTTGGAATGTGTTTATACAGTTTCATAATTTGGTACAAATTTATAATTTATTTTCCCATTTCATTCTTTAATATTTCACTTATGAGTAATTTTACAAAATGAAAGAATTAATTTCAGATATAAATATTGAAAATTACGACTACGAACTGCCCGAAGAACGCATTGCCCAATATCCTCTTGCACAACGCGACCAGTCAAAACTTTTGATCTGTAAAGAAAAAAAAATTTCAGAAAATATTTTTTCTTCAATTGAAAATTATCTTCCGGAAAATAGTTTGTTAATTTTTAACGACACAAAAGTTATTCATGCGCGATTGCATTTCAAAAAAGAAACCGGTTCGGAAATTGAAATTTTCTGTTTGGAACCAGTTATGCCCTCAACCGATCATCAAATTGCATTATCCGCCAAATCAGGAGTTATATGGAAATGCATGGTTGGAAATAATAAAAAATGGAAACAGGGAAAGCTTACCCTGAAAGAAAAAGATATCGTGCTTACTGCCGAAAAGATTGAACAATCGAATGAAACTTTTTTAATAAAATTTGAATGGCAACCTGCTGATTTATCTTTTGCATCTATTATTGAAACTATAGGAAAAATTCCGCTGCCTCCCTATATATCGCGACAAGCCAATGATTCCGACAACTTACGATATCAAACTGTTTTTGCACATTATGAAGGTTCGGTTGCTGCACCTACAGCAGGATTACACTTCACCGAAAAAATATTTTCATCACTTCACAACAAAAATATTAAAACATCTTTCATCACTCTTCATGTTGGGGCAGGAACATTTAAACCGGTTTCATCCTCACAAATTTCCGAACATCAAATGCATACAGAAACATTTTCTGTTTCAAAAAAAATTATCGAAGAAATTTTATCACATCCCGATAAAATAATTGCTGTTGGAACAACTTCTGTTAGAACACTGGAAAGTCTTTACTATGTTGGGATAAACCTGGTACACAAAAAAGAAAATGCTTTCACAATTGAACAATGGAATCCCTATCAATCTGATTATACAGGGATCCCGGTAAATGATGCATTACATGCAATTATTAACTATTGTAATAAAAATAAAACAGATGTTATTCATGGGAGTACAAGAATAATAATCATTCCGGGTTTTCAATATAAAATCGTAAACGAAATCATTACCAACTTCCATCAACCGCGAAGTACCCTGCTATTGCTGGTTTCAGCATTTATAGGAACGTATTGGAAAAATGTTTATGATTATGCTTTAAATAATAATTTTCGTTTTCTTAGTTATGGCGATGTTTGCTACTTTAAACCATAATTCAAAGTATTTATAATTGAATTTTTTAAATAAATATTTGGGAAACAAATATGTTAATAACTAACAAAATCCAGTTATTAAATTTTTATAAAAAAATAAATTTAACACTAAAAATAATTATATTTGTCAGAGGTAAAATATTTATATCCCAATAAATAAAAACAAAATCATGTTAAAAAAAATCATCCTTTCAGTATTTGCATTTATATTCTGCTTAAACATAAACGTAAAAGCGGATGAAGGCATGTGGCTACCCTTGCTTGTCGGTCGTTTAAATATGGTTGATATGCAAAAGATGGGTTGTAAACTCACAGCTGAAGAAATTTATAGCGTTAATCATTCCAGTATTAAAGATGCTATAGTTTCAATTAATAATGGTATGTGCACCGGTGAAATCATTTCAGGTGAAGGATTGTTACTTACCAACCACCATTGCGGATATAATTATATACAGAACCATAGCACTGTTGACAAAGATTATCTAGCAAACGGATTTTGGGCAATGGATAAAAATGAAGAATTACGAAATGATAAATTAAGTGTTTCATTTCTAATCAGTATTGAAGATGTTTCCGGAAAAATTCTCCCCTATTTAACTGATGACATGTCCGAAACCAAACGTGCAGCCATAGTTGATTCACTCTCTGCTATCATACAAAATAAAGCAAAAGAAGGGACCACATACGATGCTAAGGTTTTAAGTTTCTTTGAAGGGAATGAATACTATTTGTTTGTAACAGAAACATACAAGGATGTTCGCCTTGTTGGCGCTCCTCCTAAATCCATAGGTAATTTCGGCGGCGAAACGGATAACTGGATGTGGCCACGTCATACTTGCGACTTTTCATTATTCCGTGTATATATGTCGCCAGATGGTTCTCCTGCAGAATATTCTAAAAAGAATATTCCTTTGAAACCCAAACATTATTTACCTATTTCACTTAAAGGAGTAAAAAAAAATGATTTTGCAATGGTTCTGGGTTATCCCGGTACATCTGACCGTTTTATTACATCATACGGAGTAAAAGTTGCTCTTGAAAAATATAATCCATCTATTGTAAAGATAAGGGAAAAGCGTTTGGCGATTATGGCCGAAGACATGAAAACCAGCGCAGAAATTAATATTGCTTATGCATATAAATATGCAACCACAGCAAACTATTACAAATACTATATCGGGCAATCGGAGCAGCTTGAAAAATTAGGGGTATATAATAAAAAACTTGCTATTGAGCAGGCCTTTACTACCTGGTGTAACAGCAATGTTGTTACCAAACAAAAATATGGTTCTGTTCTTCCTGAAATTGAACAAGCCTATCAAACAATAGGAAAATATACTGTTCCTTACATCTATTACTGGCAAGCCATCAGAGGTGGCATTGAATTGATCAGTTATGCAAATACTTTTGAAGAATTATATAAGCAATTAAAAAGTACTACACCCGATGAGGAAGCCACAAATAAATTAACTCAAAGCCTTACATACGCAGCTAAGTTGTATTTTAAAAATTATAACCTTGAAACCGATAAAAAAATATGTAAAGCAATGGTGGAAATGTTTAACTGCAATGTTGCCAAAGAATTTTATCCCGACATATATTCTGTAATTGAAAAAAAGTACAAAAACAATATTTCACTTTACGTTGAAGATGTATACAGCAAATCAATTTTTGCAAGTAAAGATAAAGTACTGGAATTCCTTGTTCGCCCTGATTATAAAAAACTTGATAAAGATTTAGGCTACCAGGCAATGGTTTCATGTTATACAAAATCCAAAGAGATTGTTGACCTTTATAATAAATCAAAACAAGAACTTACCAAAGCAACACGTTTATTTGTAAAAGGCATTATGGAAATGAATAAAAACAAAGTATATTATCCAAATGCAAATTCAACACAAAGGCTATCTTATGGAAAAATTACCGATTATTATTCTGTAAATACAAAAACAAAATATGATTGCTTTACTACATTTGATCAGATGATAAGTAAAGTTGACACTACAAATCCAGAATTCATAATTCCTAATAAGCTTAAACAATTATACGAAAGCAAAGATTTTGGCAAGTATGCTACAAATAATGTAATGAATTTAAATTTTATTACTAATAATGATGTTACCGGTGGTGTATCAGGAGCGCCGGTTATCAATGGTGAAGGACAACTTATAGGAGTTGTATTTGATATAAATTGGGAAGCTGTAAGTGTTCCTATTCTATTCGATGAAACTTATCAAAGAGCTATAGCTGTTGATATTCGCTTTGTATTATTTATTGTAGATAAGTATGCAGGTGCATCAAATATTATAAAGGAGTTAAACATTATTGAATAAGGAAATTCAAATCAAAATAAAAAAGCTTCAGAAGTTATCCTGAAGCTTTTTTATTTTATACCTTTTATATTACAACTAATATTTACTTATAATCTTTATTTCCGTTCTCCGATTTTTCTGCCTTCCCGCATCAGTTTTATTAGTAGCTACAGGTAAATCAAAACCATAGCCTTTCCATTTCATCCTATCCTTATTGATACCTTTCGAAACGAAATATTCGTAAACAACATTAGCTCTGTTATCCGATAACGTGTAATTATATTCTGCCGTACCTTTATTATCAGTATGACCTAAAATTTCAATTTTCAAAGAAGGATTAGCAGTAAGAAATTTCACCCACTTATCCAGTTCAACTGTAGATTCAGATCTAAGATCATATTTGTCAAAATCAAAAAGGACATTATTCAGCACAATACGTTCACCAACCAAAATCTCTTTATCTTCAAAAAATATTTTATCACTTTTAATTCCATTCAAAGAAGTAAATTGGAATTTCTTCATGATAATGGCTTTATTTATTTCCGGGTCGGACAAAGTATCAGGAATATCAACCGTTTCTTCCTGGTCTAAGTACTTATCTGCTGTAACTTTCAGCCCATATGTTTTTCCTATAGGAAGCGAAACATAAAATTCTCCTGTGGTTTTTTCAGATGTAAAACTTGCAATTATATCTCCTGTTTTTTTATCTGTAATTTCAAGTTTTGCCTCTAAAGGTTTAAAAGAAATTTCGTCAAAAACCAATCCTTTCAAATGTGCAACAAGTTTCTTAGGTGCAATAATACTAAGCTTATATATATCCTGATCTCCGTATCCACCTTCTTTAGCAGAAGAATAGTATGCATGTTTTTCATCTTTTGTAGGGACATAGAACACATCATCATCTGTTGTATTTATTGGATACCCTAGGTTTTCGGGATTTGACCATAATCCATCATCAGATAGTGTTGATGTAAAAATATCAAATCCTCCCATACTTTCATGTCCCCTGGATGAAAAATAAAGGGTAACACCATCAGGAAGAATAAAAGGTGATTCCTCATCATACTCTGTATTTATTTTAGTTCCAAGATTAACGGCTTCAGACCATTTTCCGTTAGCCAGTTTTTCACATCTCCAAATATCACGGCCACCGAAGCCACCTTCTCTGTTACTTACAAAATATAGTGTGTTTCCATCCGGGCTAAGCGTAGCATGTGTTTCCCATGATTTTGAATTGATTTGCGATGGCAATCTTTCCGGTGCTGTCCAATTTCCATTTCTGATTTTACTGATATAAATATTCCCATCGCCTTTAACATCTTTATAAATAAATAACTGTTTTCCATCTGTTGATAAACTTATTGATGCTTCATGACCGCTGCTATTAATATTTGCACCAATCTTCTTGACATTAACCCATTTATTTTCTTTTGAATCATAATTAGCAATATAAATGTCTTCAAAAAATTTTCCATCAGTATCTTTTTTCCCACCGGTCGAACCTTCTCTTCGCGATGTAAAGATTAATGTCGTTTCATCCAATGATATTACAGGGGAATAATCCGGGAAAGGCCCATTAACCGGTTCTCCTACATTATCTATTTTAATATTAACAGGATTTGAAATAAGTTTTTTTGCATTATAACACATTTCAATTTGCCTGTTTGCATCTTTTAATAATTCCTCATCTTTCTCTGTAAGATAATATTTAAATTTTGAAAAATATTTTATTGCTTCATCCAGTTTATTATTTACCATATATGCTCGTCCCAAATAATAAAATGCGAATACAGGTGCGGTAATGTCATCAGGAACTCCAATATAATCAAGCGAAACATTTTTAATCGATTTTTCAAGATAAGGAATTGCTTTTGTTTTATCGTACATTGAATTAACGTAACATACACCAATATTAAAGCAAACATTTGGGTTGTCTGGAGTTAAAGTATCGAGGTAAAGAAAAATCGGAAGTGCATCAGGATAATTTTCATCGCTAATTAAACTTTCAGCCAATTTATATTTTGTTCTAAAAATTTCTGAAACCTGGGAATATCCTGAACTAAGAAAAATAAAATTGAGAATAAATAATAAGATTATACTTCTTTTCATCATGGTTACTAAAAATTTACTTTTACATGAATATTACATAGTTGAATAAAATTAAAACTCAACTGATGAAACAAATATACATTTTTTATCATTGTTGTCCGGTAAAAATATTATATATATTATCAAATAGTTATGGTATCAATTATTTCAATATTTATCGCCATCTACCTATCCAGCATATGCGTTGTCGGGAAATGAACACATGAACAAATTATAAAAAACAGTGAATAAACATGTATGTAATGGTATCAAATAAAAAAGGCGCAATTACGCCTTTTTTATCATTTTAATTCACGCGCATTTTTACTTATAATATATTATATAAATATCCTCGCTCCCTTGTCCCCCATCTTTTGTAGATGAATAGAAAGCTTTAGACTCATCTGAAGAAGGGAAATAAAATAAATCGTCCTGAGGTGTGTTGATAGGATAACCAATATTTTCAGCATCACCCCATAATCCTTCATCAGAAAGTGTTGAAAAGAAAACATCATACCCTCCCATTGTGTTGTGTCCTTGTGAACTAAAGTACAAAGTAGCTGCATCATTTGAAATATATGGAGATTGATCATCATATGATGTATTTACCTGCGGTCCTAAATTTACAGGTTTACTCCAACTACCATCTGAAAGTTTTTCGCATACATAAATATCATAACCTCCATAACCACCTTCACGATTACTCGAAAAATACAATGTATTTCCATCAGGAGTGATTGATGCCGACTCCACTGCTTTTGAATTAACACTCGGTCCAAGCTTTATAGGTTCAGTCCATTTCCCATCCTTATATGATATATTATATAATTCTTTTTTACCATTAATATTTTTTGAAATAAAAAATTCTTTTTTCCTTAACGATAATTTAGAAGAATATTCATTGCTTATGGTATTGAAATTATTGTCAATTTTCATTGGCTTAGCCCATTTTTGCCCTTCAAGCGTTGATAAATAAAAAGTAGTATTATCCGCATTTTTTGTTTTTTCATTTTTATTAACCGTAGAATAAATCAATACCGAGTTATCGTTTGAAGCCATTATGGAACGATCTGAATTTTCTGTATTAAACTCAGCACTTAGAATTTTTATTTGCGGATTAAGGCTTGATTTCATTAATTTACTTCCATTCTCACATATGCTGATATAACGATCGATCATATTAATTTCAGTAATATCGTCAGCTGAAACATTTTCTTTATATTTTTCAAAAGTTTCTTTTGCTTTATCAAACATATACTCGTTATGGTATGATTTTGCAAGATATAAAAGCGAAACAACGGGAGCTGTAGTTTCAGAATAATCGGATTTATAATTTTTATTGATATTTGCAACCGCTTTCTCGAAACATTTGATAGCATTAGTTTTATCATCACTTATATTATAAATGCATAAACCCAATTTATAATTAATATTGGCATTTGAAGGCATAACCGAATCGATTTGCATAAAAAGTTTTAATGCTTCAGAATAGGATTGCATGCCCATATAACTCTCGGCTAACAAATACTTACTTTTTACAAACTGTTCAAGTTTTTCAGTATCTGAAGAATCATTGGCTACCGGGTTCTTTATTATTATGGTAGTGCTAAATCCACTTAATGAAAAAAGCATCAGAATAATGATCATTTTTACCCTCATAATTTTAAATTTATATATTATTAAAATATTTAACTTTGTATACGAAATGAATCTAGTAAAGTTAATGAAATATATCAGTAAAATCAAGTATTTTAAGCATTTTGATTGGATGATTTTCACACCATTATTTCAGGTTAAACCTAATAATGTATTAATTAATATAAATATATCAGTACTTTATTATATACATGAATAATTTAATCTATTTTTATTAAAATAGCTAAACCAACTTTTTTCTTCAATAAGCTTTAAATTTCACGGGGTAGATAATGACAGAAAAACGAAAAAATAAAAAGGTTAAGAATAACGAAGAAATGTCATTTTGGGAACACCTGGAAATATTGCGCTGGCATTTCATCCGCTCTGTGATTGTAGTAAGTATTCTAACTATTGTTGCATTTATATATAAAGATATTATTTTTGATAAAATCATTCTTGCCCCGAAAGAACCTGATTTTATTACCAATAAGTTTTTCTGCTGGCTTGGTGCAAAAGTTAATATAGATTACTTATGCATTAACAATGTTTCACTTAGATTAATTAATACCGAAATGTCGGGACAATTTACCCTACATATATGGATATCCATAATTTCAGGATTGATTATTTCTATACCTTATATTTTATGGGAAATTTGGAGATTTGTTAAACCGGCATTAAACGAAAAGGAAAGAAAATATTCTTCAGGGTTTGTATTTATTACCTCTTTTCTGTTTTTATCCGGGGTAGTTTTCAGTTACTATATAATTGTTCCCCTAACTGTCAATTTTTTTGTAACTTATAGTGTAAGTAATATTGTGGAAAATTATATTTCTCTTAGTTCTTATATCAATACCATTTCTTCATTATGTTTTGCAACTGGACTGGTTTTTCTTTTTCCGGTTCTTGTTTATTTCCTTACTAGGATAGGAATCCTGGCTCCATCGTTTCTTTCACGTAACAGAAAATATATAATTGTAATTATACTAATAATTGCAGCAATTATAACTCCTCCTGATGTTTTCAGTCAAATTATGGTAACCATACCATTATATGCCTTGTATGAATTAAGTATATTTATTTCCAAATCCGTGTACAAAAGAATAAAAAAGCAAGAAACAGTAACCAACTAAAAAAGACCATTAAATATTATGGGATTATTTTAATATTATTTTTTGAGTATAATATTTATCATCCTTTTTCAAAACGATGAAATACATTCCTACACTTAGATTTGAAGCATTTAATTTGATTTGATTAAATCCTTTTTCTGACATTCTGTTATCCATTCCAAGAACATTCTTTTCCATTACATTATATACAGAAACAGAATAATAATCTTCTTCTGATGTATTATAATTTATTATAATGTTTTTATATTCATCTTCATATGCATTAAAGAAAATATTTTCTTCTTCATAGTCACACATTACATTTACCGGTGTAAAATATTCATATTGCCCATCATAATCTGTTTGTTTCAAACGATAATATGTAGGACTCGTACCTTTAATACTTTCTATATACGGGTTTTCATCATAAACAGAGTAATTTAAAATCGAATTACTGTTGCCCGCACCTTTAACAGTAGTAACACTTTCCCAATTTTCAGCATCACGACTTTTTTCAATGGTAAAGTAATCATTATTAATTTCACTGGATGTTGACCAGTTTAGTTTAATTTTGTTGTTATTGCAGACAGCAGAAAATTTATTTAATTGAATTGGAAGAGGCGAACTCCCTAAAACTAGTATATACGGAGCGGAAGAAAATTCTGTTAACCCTGTAGCTGTGACAGAACCGGTAGCACTGGTTACTCCTAATGTACCCGTTGAAGTATATGTTCCAATTGCGCCCCCTTTTCCATCATTCCATCCACTGCCATTCCATTGCTGTGCTGCTATAGTTGTTGTTGGACCGCTTGTAGTATTTTCTGAACCACAATATGTAAATGTAACATTAGCACTTGTTGAAGCTGAAGAACCAATACTCCACCATCTATCTATTGCTGATGATATTGAACCATCGATATAAGTTCCATGTACATACATGTTTGTTACACCAGTTGCCCACGGTTGATTACAGGTTCCCGCAGTACCGCTAGGGGAAGAGCAACTATTAGAAGTAACTCTAGTAGATATTGATATATTTGCTGTACCTGAAGCTTTATTAAATGTTACCGGAATATATGTTCCATCAGTTGTCCCAAAAGGAAAAACATAATTTCCATTTGTTGCACCACAATTCCATTTTAGAATACTTGTGTTTGTTGCATTATTTAATTCGCTGACAATGTATCCTGTTTGTGTTGTACCATTTCTTGCAATTGCTCCTATTGCAAAACTTGAAACAGTTAATGTATAACTATTAAGTTTCAATGCGCCCAGAGTTAATGTAACCACATCTGATACACTTGTTGCAATTCCTAAGCTAACACCATTTGAAGCACCACTTGAATTATTAATTGTCAAATCATAAAAAGTACTGGAACTTGTTCCCCCAAGTGATTGTGCTGATGAACCATTAAAAGTTACAGTACCCGAATTATGTGTAAATGTTGAATTATTTGTAAAATTTCCGGCAAGGCTCATTGTACCAGAAGTTGAAGTTAAAGTACCGGCGCTTATTGTTAAACTTTTAATTGTAACTGCATTGCTACCAAAACTTAATGTTCCATTTCCTAATTTTGTTATACTTTTAGTATAATCACTTATGATTCCGCCAATAGTAAGAGTTTTAGCACTAGTTGTTATTTGTCTATCGGCACTTAAAGTAACATTACCTGTTCCTAAATTTAAATCATTAGAACCAGTGAAAGTAAAATCAGCATTTAATGCTAATGGATTATTACTTGTATTTGTAATTGCTCCACCGGAAGTATTATCAATGGTACCTCCTGCAATTGTAAAAGTACCATTAGAAGCACCCAATGCCTTAGCATTATTTATATATAAAGTTCCACTGTTTAAGGTAACTCCACCTTTAAAGGTATTAGCCTGATCTAATCGAAGAGTTCCTGTTCCACTATATATTATTCCACCATTAGTATTACCCCAAACACCGGTTTGAATAATATCGCCACTACCATTCAGTGTAGCAGTATAATTATTATCATTAACTATTGCAAAACTTAATTGTGTGGCACCACCTGATGCCGGATCATTTACTGTAAATGTTGGCGAAGCTGCATTAAAATTAGTAGCCCCACTAAATGTAAGGCCGGCTGTTCCACTATTTACATTACTGCCTCCAGTAATCGTTAATGTATTGTTTCCAATATCGAGCGTTCCTAATGTATAAATATTACCTGCTGTACTTGATACAGTTACATCGGTTATAATTTGTGAACTAGCAGAAACCGTTGTGTTACGCCCAAAATTTAATGGCGAACCACTTGCATTAGTAAGTTTTAATATTCCTCCATTTAGAATTAGTTTTGCATTTCCAGTTCCAAGGGCTTGAGCATCTGATTTTGCAATAACCATTCCACTATTCACAGTAACATCTCCTTTAAATGTATTTGTCTGGTTTAATGTTAAAGTACCTGTTCCGCTATATGTTATTCCTCCATTATTATTTCCCCAATAATCGGTTTGTATCACATTCCCATTTCCATTAATGGTTGTAGTACGATTATTATCATCAACATGAGCAAAACTTAGTTGAGTTGTTCCGCCTGATGCCGGATTATTTACAGTAAAAGTAGGAGATGCAGCAGAAACAGATGTCTTCCCGCTAAATGTAATTCCAGCAGTACCACTGTTTACATTACTTCCACCAGAAATTGTTAAAGTGTTATTCCCAATATCTAAAGTACCTAAAGTATATGTATTTCCGGCTCCAGAGGCATTAACATCGGTTATTATTTGTGAACTGGAACTAACTGTTATATTATTACCAAAATTAATATTACTACCGCTTGCATTTGTTAGTTTTAGTGTTCCTCCATTTAATGTCAAGGTTCCTGTTCCAAGTGCAGAAGAACTCGATGTTGCTATTAAAGTCCCCGCATTATCTGATGTTCCTGAGTTATAAGTATTATTACCTGATAATGTCCAGGTTCCATTTCCATTTTTTGTAACAGTTCCTCCATTAGTAAGTGAAATAATACCACTTTCTACTCCGCTCCCTGTTCCTGTAAGAATTACATTATAACCACTATTACTCTGTTCTGTTATCCCCCCAGATAATGTCAATGTGCCAGTACCAGAAGCATCAATAGTTTGCGTGGCTGAAGTATAAATATTAATAACACGATTTGATGAAGATCCTGATCCAGTATATTTGAGTGTAGCTACTGCACCATTGTATCCCATTTGAATTGTTCCATTAGCTACAGAAGTCGGGGCTCCCAACGAACTGGCTCCTCCGTTTACATTAGCTAAAGAAGTTATTTCAACAGTACCATCATCAATCCAGGTAACACCAGTATAATCACTTGAATTAGATGACAAAGTCAGCGTTCCTGTTCCTTCTTTCCAAAGCCAGCTTGAAGCACCGCTTATTGCACCCGAAATAGTTAAATTACCGGTATTATTAATAATCACCCTAGCAGCTTTAAAAGCAATTTTACAAGATATCGTATTAGTAGTACCTGCTGCTGTTGTTATACAATTTGTATATGGTGACCATAACCCCGCAGATTGATGAATGGTTAATGTATATGATGAACCTGCGATTGTACTACCATCTCCCATAGCTGAAATTTTATTACAATCACCCGCAACATCCATGGTAACTGTTACACTGGCATTTAATGTAATATTGTCATATTGGCTAATATGCCCACCAAAGCCGCTACCACCAGTAATAGTGCTCCAATTTGCACTACTACTTATAGTAACATTATTTGCCTTAATATTCGAAAATATAAGCAAAAAAATAACTAAAACAAAAATGTAAAATTTATATTTATTTATTTTATTCATATACTGCTTTAAGTATCTTATAGTAGAATATATAATGTATCTTTTTACCTATACAAATATACCTAAACAATTTTTCTTTGTCAATAAGGGATACACGTAGATTTATATAAGTAATATTATATATTCTTAGAAGAAAAATATTTTATAGAACATAAAATCAATTTTATATTGTTTATGTAATAATTCACAGTATCTTTTTCAAGTTTCAATATATTAAAAAATAAATGTTAAATTTCTGATAATTTTTACGAACAGATGTTCAAAAAAGTTAATATGCTATATTTTAACAACTTAGAATACCGAGAAAATCATTGTATTTAAATGAAGTTTATTATTTCATTAAATAATTCATCCTGCTTTTCGGCATGAACCCAATGTGAAGCTTCTGGAATATGAGAAAATATAGAACAAGGAAAGATTTTTTGGATTTCGGGCATATCATTTTCTGAAAGATAATCGGAATTTCCAGCAGCGATAAATAATGCTTCAACCTCAGAAGAACCTTTATCTTCAATGCTTTTAAAAATATTATGCAGGTTATTTTTTAAAGCTGGAAGATTCAATTTCCAGGAAAAAATATTATCTGAATTTCTCCTGATATTTTTCAAAATCAGTTCTAGAACATTTTTCTGATTAATTTTTTCAGAAAGTTTCGCTTCAATTTCATTTCTCGATTTCATTTCAGAAATATATAAACCGAGCATGGCATCCATTAATTCCAGATTGTATTTTGGGAAATTTTTTATTCCAATATCAATAATAACCATTCGCTTAATTAATTCCGGGTATCTCAATGCAAATTTCATGGCAATCAATCCACCCATCGAATGACCAATAATTAAAGAGTTTTCAAGATTATGCTCTTTAATAAATTCGTGCAAATCATTCACCAGCACTTCATAATTAAATTCTTCGGAATGTGGCGACCTGCCATGATTACGCAGATCAGGTATAAATACGGAATATTTTTTTTCAGAAAGTTTTTTTGCAAAAGGTACCCAATTATCCGACAATCCGAATAACCCATGTAAAATCAGTACAGGCTCGCCTTCACCAAAATGCCGGAAAAACATTTCCATATTTTAGTGCTTCAATTGTTTCAAATACATTTGAATGGTATTTTCCAATCCCAGGTATAATGCATCGCAAATTAGTGCATGACCTATTGAAACTTCAAGAAGACCGGGAATATTTTCTGCAAAATATTTCAGGTTATCAAGATTCAAATCATGACCTGCATTTAATGCTAATCCAGCATCCCCTGCAGCTTTTGCTGCTTTTATAAACGGAGCTATTGCCTTTTCTTTATTGACTGGAAAATTCTTCGCATAACTTTCAGTATAAAGCTCAAGCCTGTCCGTTCCTGTTTTAGGGGCATTACGAATGAAATCAATATTCGTATCAATAAATACGGATACACGAATTCCATGATTTTTAAATTCACTGATTACTTCCTTCAGAAACGATTCGTTCTTTATTGTATCCCATCCTGCATTGGAAGTAATGGCATCAGGTGCATCAGGCACGAGTGTTACCTGGTGTGGTTTTACTTTGCAAACAAGGTCAATAAAATTTTTCCCCGGATAGCCTTCAATATTGAATTCCGTTTTTACCAATGGCTTCAAATCGACCACATCCTGGTAACGAATATGCCGTTCATCCGGACGGGGATGAACTGTGATTCCCTGCGCTCCAAAACGCTCACAGTCCATTGCTGCTTTTAAAACATCAGGAAGATTTCCACCGCGGGCATTGCGAAGTGTGGCAATTTTATTTATATTTACACTAAGTTTCGTCATCTGGTATTTTTTTGCAAATCTAAAAAATTAGTAAGTTTGTAAAACTAATAAAAGAATTTATTCATTTTAAAATTTTCTCATGACGGCCAAAGACATTTTGTCCAATACTATTACTCCGCTTAAAACTTCCGACACCGGCATTACTGCGCTTGGGATGATGAATGATCTAAAAGTCATGCATCTTCCTATAGTAAATAACGAACAATACCTGGGGCTGGTTTCACAAACTGACATCAATAGCCTGAACACTCCTGATGAAGCGCTAGGAAATCATGATTTATCAATTGACCGTTCGTTCGTTTACCAGGACCAGAATATCTTTGAAGTTCTCCGGATTATTTCATCGCTTAATCTTACAATACTTCCTGTACTAGATAAAAAAAATAATTATCTTGGAGTAATAACGTTACCCGACCTTGTAAAAAGATTTTCAAGAATTTCATCTGCCGATAATCCCGGTGGTATCATCATTCTTGAAGTAAACAATAAAGATTATTCGCTTACCGAAATTGCCAACATCATTGAATCGAACGACGCAAAGGTGTTAAGCATGTATGTTCATACTTTTCCCGATTCCACCAAAATTGAAATCACCATCAAACTTAATAAAATAGATATCCGTTCGGTTCTTCAAACCTTTAATCGCTACAACTACCAGGTTACGGCAACATTCGAGCAGGAAGAAAGCAATGATGATATTCTTAAAGACAGATTTGATTCGTTAATGAATTATCTAAATATCTAAATGATATATTTACGCAAGGCTTTTCTGTTTTTTTTCTGCAATTTTATTTTTGCTTCTATTGTTGTTTCACAAAATAATGCTGACACAAATTTTGTAATTAATAAAATCATTCTATCGGGAAATAAAGTTACGCGTTCGCAGGTAATCATGCGCGAAATCATGTTTAAACAAAATGATACCGTTTCTGAAAACCAGTTAAAAAAATTACTTGAGAAAACGAGAGAAAATTTAATGAACACTTCGCTGTTCAATTTTGTAACAATAACAACCGATACTTTGCCCAACAGAAGAATTGATGTTACCGTTGATCTTATTGAACGATGGTACATCTGGCCTTTACCTTTTTTTGAGCTGAAAGAAAGAAATTTTAATACCTGGTGGCAGGAAAAAGATTTTTCAAAAGCGGATTACGGATTGTATGTGGCATGGGAAAATTTCAGAGGAAGAAAAGAAACACTGAAACTGATGTTACGTTTTGGTTATAATAACACATTCGGAATGTCATACAAAATTCCATATATCAACAAAGCAAAAACGCTGGGGATGGGAATGTCCGCGGGCATAGCAGGAAATCATGAAGTTCCTTATTTAACCAAAAACAGCAAACAACTTTTTTATAAAGACGAAAATAAATTTGTGCAGGAAGATATATTCGGCACATTTAATTTAACTCTGAGAAAAGGGTATTATGTATCACACACATTCCAATTAAACTATGATAATTACAGTTTTTCCGATACGTTACTTAAATTGAATCCCTATTTTGCATCGCAAAAAAATCTTGAATATTTCACTTTTTATTATCAGTATAAATGCGACCACCGCGATTTTAAAGCATACCCTCTGAAAGGATATTATTTTGATGTGGAGTTGTCGAAAACCGGATTTGGAATTTTAAAAAACGAAAAAATTAATCTTAGTTCTATTCACACATCCGTACGAAAATATTGGAATTTAAGCAAACGCTGGTATTATGCATGCGGAATAAATGCAAAAGTTTCAACATTAGATTACCAACCCTATTTCTGGGAAAGAGCTTTGGGTTACGGTAATGATTATGTTCGTTCTTATGAATATTACGTAATTGACGGGCAAGCATTCGGAGTACTGAAATCGAATGTTAAGTTTGAACTTGTTCCAACAAAAGTGAAGACATTCAATTTTATTCCTGCAAAAAAATTCAATAAATTATTTTATGCTGTATATTTAAACGGGATACTTGATATGGGTTATGTTTACGACTGGCGCAAAGCACCCCTTGCAAGCATTTCTAACCAGCCTTTAATTGGCGGCGGATTCGGAATTGATTTTGTTACGTATTACGATAAAGTTTTTCGCGTGGAATGGACAGTAAATAAAATGGGCGAGAATGGAATTTTTCTGAATTTTGTTTCACCCATTTAAAAAAATTGTAATTTGGCATTTATAAAATTCATCCTATGAATATTGCTTTATACGGACGAACACTCACGAATGGGTTTGGAAATTGTATCCAGCAACTCATCAACATACTTGAACAAAGTAATTGCGGTATTTATGTTTATGAACCATTTGCGGAAGTAATAAAAAAAATTGTACATTTTAAATACCCGGTTACTACTTTCACAAAACATCGCGAAATCTGTAATAATGTTTCTTATGTTTTTAGTATTGGCGGCGATGGAACATTATTGAATACCATTACTCTTGTTAAAGATTCAGGAATTCCTGTAATGGGCATAAATACAGGACGTTTGGGATTTCTTGCAAGTATTTCAAAAGAAGAAGTTCCTGCTGCTGTTAAAGCTGTTTTAAACAAAGATTTTATTGTTGAGAAACGTTCATTGTTACAACTGACAATGGAAGAAAATCTTTTTGGAAAATTAAATTTTGCATTAAATGAACTCTCTGTAAGGAAAAAAGACAGTTCATCAATGATAAGTATTAATGTTTATGTTAACGACGAATATTTAAACTCATATTGGGCCGATGGATTGATTGTTGCTACACCTACCGGTTCTACGGCATATTCATTGAGTTGTGGTGGGCCAATCATTTCTCCCGATTCCGAAAATTTCATCATCACTCCTATTTCATCACATAATTTAACTGTTCGTCCGGTTGTTATACCCGACAAATACACTATCCGTTTAAAAATTTCTGATGAACGAAATCGAAAATTTCTTGTCAGCCTCGATTCCCGAACACAAACCATCGATAACGAAACGGAATTATATATTACAAAATCCGATTTCTTTTTCAACCTTATCAAACTTAAAAATGAAAGTTTCTTTTCAACCATTCGCAACAAGCTGATGTGGGGAATTGACAAAAGGAATTAAAGTTTTCAACACTGGTTTTTTTATAATATTATTGATATGACAAAATCGCTTTATCATAATTTTTTTAATTTTATACCCAAATAAGAATTGTATGAAATACAAACGAATTTTACTGAAACTTAGTGGTGAATCGCTTGCAGGCAAAGAAAAATATGGCATTGATGCTACTCAGTTGAATGAATATGCTAAAGAAATAAATGAGATTACAGCTATGGGTGTCCAGGTGGCTGTAGTAATTGGCGGAGGAAATATTTTCAGGGGCATGCAGGGAAGCGGAGAAGGATTCGACCGCGTACAGGGCGATTACATGGGAATGCTGGCAACCGTAATTAATAGCATGGCACTGCAATCGGCACTTGAAAATTTAAATCAGAAAAGCCAGGTTTTTTCAGGAATAGAAATTGACCCGCTATGTAAAAAGATGAGTCGTCGCAGAGCAATCGAATCGCTTGAAAAAGGCAGAGTGGTTATCATTGCCGGCGGAACAGGAAACCCGTATTTCACTACCGATACGGCTTCTGCACTTAGAGCTGCCGAAATTAAAGCCGATGTTATTTTAAAAGGAACCCGCGTTGATGGAATTTATACCGCCGATCCCGAAAAAGATAAAAGCGCTAAAAAGTTTGATACGCTTAGCTTTGACGAAGCATACGAAAAAAAATTAAACATCATGGACATGACGGCTTTCACTCTTTGCAAAGAAAACAAATTGCCTATTATTGTTTTCAACATGAATGCAAAAGGGAATTTAAAAAAGATAATTGAAGGCCAGAAAATAGGGACCATCGTTAACATTTAATATAATGGAACAAAGTATTAAAGACCCTGAAAAATGGAAGATTGCGGAAAAGCGTGCTGGCTTTAAAATGCATTTTTATTATTATTTAATTGTCATTGCATTTCTATGGTTGGTGTGGGCTTTCATTGGGTATATTTATAATTGGCAGTATAGTCACATGTGGCCAATATATCCCATGATCGGATGGGGGCTTTGTTTAATATTGCATTTTCTTTTTGTATATAAATGGAAAAGCAGAATCGTTTCAAAAGAATATAAGAAATTGACTAAACAGAAATAAAATCATAACAACTAACAATAAAACCTCTAACAAAAAACTATACATATATGTCAGAAGAAGTTCAATTTTGTATTGATGTTGCAAAAGAAAGCATGCAGAATGCATTGACACATCTGGAAAAAGAAATGCAGAAAATAAGGGCAGGGAAAGCCAGTCCGCAAATGGTAGAAGGTTTACGTGTAGATTATTACGGCACCATGACCCCTTTAAACCAAATGGCTAATGTTAGCGCTCCTGATCCAAAAACTATTTTCATACAACCATGGGATAAGAATGCACTTCAACCTATTGAAAAAGCTATCATGTCAGCCAACTTAGGCTTTAATCCTATAAACGACGGCATGGTTATACGTATTCCCGTACCACCATTAACTGAAGAGCGAAGAAGAGATTTTGTAAAAAAAGCAAAAGTAGAAGCAGAAAATGCACGAGTTGTAATTCGCGGTATTCGTCGTGATGCAAATGAAACAGCCAAATCGCTTGAAAAGAAAGCCATTTCAGAAGACGAGATAAAAAAATTAGAAACAGATATTCAAAAATTAACTGACGACCATATCCTGAAAATCGATAAAATTATAGCCGCTAAGGAAAAAGATATTATGACGGTTTGATTGGGAAGTAAAGGGTATATGGTATAAGGGTATAAAGGAATAATTTTAAAACTCTTATTCACTGCAATTGCAGCATATATCAATACTCTTACGGTTTTTCAAAATTCTTTTTCGGAATAACTTATATTCGTTGCCTTTCCAGATTTCGTGAAAGGCATTTTTATTTAAATCGCCAAGAATATATTTTGCATCTTTATCAAAACAACAAGGAACAATTTTCCCGTCCCATGTAATCACGAGCGATTCCCACTGCCTGTAACAATGATTTTTTATTTTCTTTTTTAAAAAATATTTTTCCTCTTTGTTTTTGAAATAACGCGAGTATTTTGAATTTTCGGGCATCAACGGATTTCCATTTTCGTATTCATAAAACTGTGCTGTTTTCAATTGAAGTTCATCAACGCCCAAATCTCTTGCCAGCTGCTTTACTTCATCAATTTTATCTTCATTGGTTTTCAAAACAAGAAATTGTAAAATCAGGTATGGCTTTTTTGATTTTAGTTTTTTCTTCCAGTCCACTAAAATTTTTATTCCATCAATCACCGTTTCAAAATTTCCGTTTTTCCGGTACGACGAATAGGTTTCCTGTGTTGTTCCATCAAGAGAAATTATTAAACGGTCAAGTCCTGAATCAATGGTTTGTCGGGCATTTTCAGCGTTTAAAAAATGTCCGTTGGTTGAGGTTGCTGTATATATTTTTTTTGATGTTGAATTTTTCACCAATTCAAAAAAACTTTTATTCATGTACGGTTCACCCTGAAAATAAATCATGAGGTAAGTAAGTTTTTTTGAAATAGGATTTAAATATTTTTCAAAATTTTCAACAGAGATATTTCCTGTGGGTCGTGTAAATTTCCTTAATCCGCTAGGACATTCGGGGCATTGCAAATTGCAAAATGTGGTTGCCTCAATGGATGCACTAACCGGGGTTCCCCAGTGAATGGGCTTTTTAAAAATCCTTGAAATATAATACGATTTTAAATTCAGGATAATATTAAAAATTTTGCGGACACTTAGTTTTGAAATAAAATTTATTGTATCACTGGATGAAAATTTCACAAGCTTAAATTTAAAATTTACTTATCGATACTGTCTGTAAGCTTTTTCACAAGGTAGAACTTATTAAAAAATTCCCTGGCAATTATTCGGAGCACTGTGTAAGAAGGTATGGCGAGCATCATCCCGGGAATTCCGGCAATACTTCCTGCCATCATGATAACAAGGAAAATTTCGAGAGGATGGGCTTTAACGCTGTTGGAATAAATTGTTGGTTGCAGCACCATTGCATCAATAAGATTAACGGTAACAAAAACCCCAATCATTTCAAAAATAAGAGGGACCATTTGTGTATCGAAATCCATTCCTAAATTGCCCGACAATCCTAACAGTATACCTATTGAACCTCCTATGAAAGGACCAACATAAGGAACAATATTCATTATACCTGCAAAAAAGCCTATCATCAGCGCATTTTTCAAACCCAGTATCCACATGCCCAAAGTAATAAGGCTTATTACCAGTGTAAGGTCAATACACAACCCTACAAAATATCTTGTGAGCAAGCGTTTGTATTCATACAATACATGTTTTACTTCAGCATGATAATTTTGTGGTGTTAAAGTCAGTATCATCTTATAAAATAATCTTTCATCTTTCAGAAAAAAGAATGTAATGAATGATACGGCAAACACTCCTACCATAATGCTTTTCGTAAACCCCACAATTGAATTTACAAAATTGGAGAATTGTGTGATCCCTACAACCGACATTAACTGAGAAGAAATACTATCCTCAATATTTTGTTCAGGAGTAATGATATTAAAACGCTCTAAAGTATTTTGCAAATATTTTATTGGTTCACTGAAACTGCTTGATATCATATCAATGCTTATTCCTGACAATAAATCAGCTTGTTTTGCTAACAAAGGAATGACTAGCCAGAAAATTATAAAAATCACAAAAAGCATTGTTACCAATGTAATCATAGCGCTTAATGTTTCAGGAAAATTCCGTTTGCCGATTTTTATACTTGTAAGCAATCTTACCAGTGGATGACCAATTATAGATAATACCGCAGCAATAAGTATATATGAAATAATTGCACTGAAAAACCATACCAGGAACCCTACAATTACCAGTACCGGTATGGCTATGTACCATTTGGTGTTTTTCATGATCGTGAAATTACAAATGGTAAAATTACAAAATTAACTTTAACAAATTCATTATACCTTCCGATGATGACATAAACAATAATTCATGCTTTTCAATAAATCATTTATAATCTTTGTAAATTTGCAGCTTCTACTAAGCATTCACTATGAATGATAATAAACATAGTCATCATACATCGGGACCATATCATTTCAATTTTTTAAGAGATGCTGTGGTACCGGGCTTTTATATTTCTGAATTTGAAAATTGTTTTTCAAAATATCCTTTCCTGATCAATGCACACCAATTTGATTTTTATTCCCTGGCACTTTTTACCAAAGGAAAAGGGACTGTAAAAATAAGTAATGAAACGTATGAAATAAATCCAAACAGGTTATTTTTCATCCCGGCCAATACTGAGCATTCCTTCCATTTTTCCGAAAGGTCTCAGGGCTTTTATACTTTTTTCTGCCAGGATTTTTATTCCGACGAATTCAGCATGTTAAGACTATTATATTTATTTTCATTTTTTCTTCCCATAGCAAATCGCAAACCTGTTAATTACATTGATATTACTGAAAAAGAAAATTCCATTAAATCATTATTCGATATTTTATTTGATGAATGCAACCATGCAGCAATTCAAAAAAATAACATATCACATATTGTCCGCTCATATCTCAACATTTTAATTTTAAAGCTAAGTGAATTTCTTAACACAAAATATTCACTGGTAAGTGGTGAAACCAATACAATCATTATTAAATTGTCGCATTTAATTGAAGCAAATTTTATTCAGCAGCAGCATGGTGAATTTTATGCAAAATCGCTGGGAATATCTGAAACAAAGCTAAACAGCATATGTAAAAAAACACTTGATAGCGGTTTAAAGAAACTGATACTTGAACGTCGCATAATGGAAGTAAGGAAAATGCTTGAGCAAACGGATCTGTCAATTGCTGAAATTGCTTATAAATTCAACTACTCCGACAATTCCTATTTTAATAAAGTTTTTAAATCGCATACCCGCTTAACGCCCGGACGATACCGTGAGCTTCATAAACGAATGCTGAAGAAATTCTAAACTCTTTCGAAAATTACCATAAATACTACAATTTTTACCATTCCATAATCTTTTACATGATTAGTTTTGCGTGGGAAAAATGTTTTATACCGACAGAAAAGAGGTTTGAAAAATATTTTTTGTTTTCTGTACGGTATAACTCGTTCTAAATAGTTTTGCTTTTGCAAACCTGATAAGAGCGAGTATATCCATGCTTCAAGCCCAGACTGACGAAAGGCAAGAAAACTAAAAATAATAATTTATCATGAATCCAATTCTTCTTACAGGTATATCGGTTGTGAATATTGCACTGGTATTCTATACTACTGCATTTATCATTGCCCGCAGAAAAAAAATTATCAGTAAACTTTTTTTCAGCATATTGCTTATTGCTGTTTCCTTCGATATTACAGCAACAACATTAATGATCATCGGTTCATCAAAAGGTCCGCTCACACTTCACGGAATAATAGGCTATACTTCACTGGGCGCAATGATATTCGAAGCAATTACGTTCTATCTTCTTATTAAGAAAAATGATTTCGGTAAAATATTCAGCAATAAAAGTCTGAAGGTTTTCACATTTATTTTTATTTACTGGGTATTGGCATATATTACAGGAGCTATACTGATCATGCTCAGGAATTAAAATGAAAAATCTGAAATTATATTTTATCATTCTATTCCTTTTTGCTTTTTATACAAGCAAATGTCAAAACAATTTTTGTATCAAAGGTATTGTTAAAGATTCTGTAAATAGGATTGCATTATCGTCTGTAGCAGTAATTTCAGATGAGTTAGGGTATATATCCGAAACCGGCAAACATGGAACATTTTCCATTCCGGCAACAGAAAATAAAATTTTCAATATTCGTTTTAGCATGCAGGGATACAAAACAAAATACTGCAAACTTAAAGCCGACTGCAAAGATACTATTGTAATTTTCATTTCGCCTTCAATTATTGAAATGGATGAACTGACCATAACAGCTACACGCTTTGCCACAAAAATAAAAGAGTCGCCTGTACTTACACAAATCATTTCGTCAAAAGAATTAAGTCTTGCCGGCTCCACACAAATAGCAACCGCCTTATCGAACGCTATGCCTGGTTTAGATTTTTATAATGAAGGCAGTGGGATGACATTCACCATGCAGGGAATAGAATCGAAATACACTTTGTTCCTTATTGATGGAGAACGCATGGCCGGCGAGAATCACGACAATATTGATTATTACCGCTTAGGTTCATCGAACATTGAAAAGATCGAAATAGTAAAAGGTGCATCATCCACACTTTATGGATCCAATGCTATAGGAGGTGTTGTTAATTTAATTACACGTACTCCCGTAAAACCCTTTGAAATGAACCTTTATGGAAGAGTTTCTAAATTTTCAGAATTAGAAAGCGGATTGAATTTTGGATTTCGTAAAAATAAATTTTCATCGTTCACCGATGTTTCAAGAAAAAGCACTGACGGTTATGACCTTACTCCCGAAACATCCGATTTATATACCCTTGAGCCATATACATTGTACAATGCTTTCCAGAAATTCACATATAAAGCAAATTCAAAATTATCTTTTATTCTAAAAGGTTCCTGTTATTCACGTGAGCGATTTGATGTTTCTGATGTTCCGGTTCATCCGCTATACAGCGATTACAATGGAAGCTTTACAACAAATTATAAAGTAAATGAACACCTTGATATAACTGCAACATATCACGGTGACCGTTACGAAAGCCACAACATTTTAGAAAAACTCGATAACCAGAAAAAAAGCATTTATTACGATATACAGCATACAGGAAGAATCATAGGAAAATATTTTAATACATATGACCATATAATAAAAAAACAGTCCCTGATCACAGGTGTGGAAATGTTTTCTGATAAAATGTTTTCTGAACGCATTGAAGACTCAACACGTGAAATGAAAAATTACAATATTTTTATTCTCGATGAAATAAAAATTAATAATCATTTTACTGCTATCGGAGGTATTCGTTATGATAATTATTCATCGGTAAAATCTTCGCTATCGCCAAAAGTATCGCTCATGTATTCTATTGGAAAATTTAATTACAGGGCTACTTATGGCTATGGGTTTCGTGTTCCAAGTATTAAAGAACAATATTATGATTTTGATTTGGGATTTATTTCCGTAAAAGGAAATGATTCACTTCGTCCTGAACATTCAAAATATGCATCCTTTTCCGTTGAATACAATCATAAAAAAAATAATGCCAGCGCTAATGTTTATTTCAACAGGGTTGATGATATGATACATGATGTTCTGCTAGCCAATACTACAAACAGCTACACATACATCAACCTGAACAAAGTGAATGTGAGTGGTATTGATTTGCTTCAACATTTTAATATCAATAAAAACTTTTCCATTAGTGCAGGATATAGTTATACTTATGCTTACGACATGATCAAAAAAGAAGAACTCGGCGGAGTATGTAAAAATTCAGGCGTTGCAGGTATTGAATATTCGTGGAAACTGAGAAATTATAAAGGAATGTTATCTTTCAACGGAAAAATTTATGGGAAGAAAACTTTTGAAAATTATGACGCAGCAACTTACTCATATTATACTGATACATATCCTTCATATTCTCTTTGGAGAGCCACACTTGCACAATATTTTTATAATCATTCTGTAGAGTTAAGTTTGGGAATCACTAATATTTTTGACTATCGCAACAACACCGACTTAATCAATATTGACCCGGGTAGAAGATTTTTCTGCATGTTAATTATTTCCATTGATAAATTATACGAACAAATAAAAAACAAATAAAACTATGAAAATGAAAAAAACAATTTTATTTCTATTCGCCACAATGGCATTATTTACACGATGTGATAAAAACGACGACAGTAATGATGACAACACTACTCCAACCAATAATACTAAAACTGTTGAGCTGGATGTTCATAACGACATTGTAAACTGGCGCTATTACTCTTTTGAAAAAGGAGCAGAGGTTACTATAACTGATTCTAATTACAGCGATACATTAGGATGGGATTTAGGAATTCATTACGAAAACTTCAGAACAAACGGCGGGGCAAGCGGAATTGGACAGGGCGCTATTATTGACCTGGGTGCTGTTGATTTCAGCAGTGTAACTTTAAGTTCAATAGGAAGCAACACTTATACTCTTGATGATACTATAACCGTTCTTACTTCTGTTGCTATGCCACCAACAATGGAAACAACACCCGGCAGTGTATTAATGGAAGATATGTTTTTATCACCCGCAGGACCACCGCCACATACATATACTCCGAATAATCATGTTTACATAATCCGCACGGCTAACGGAAAACACGTAAAATTTATCGGAACATCATTTTTTAATACCAGCGGCGTTGAAGGATATTTTAATTTTAAATATGAAGTGTTGGATTAAAACAATATCGAAAATAAAAAAGAAAGGCTTTCAGAATTTTGAAAGCCTTTTTTTTATTTTTTCGGATTATGATTATTTAATAATTCAGCAATTTGGTATAAGGACTAAAGTCCTTTATAAATGTGGGTCTCACAATAGCCCCGACCTTAAGGTCGGGGCTAATAAAACTCTATGAAATTGGGCTTTAGCCCAAAAAGATCACGAAAAAATTATTGAACTGTTGATTATTTTTAATTCCCATCAAACAATTCCCTTGCATTACATCGCTATAGTGAAAGTGAATTTATAGGCAATATTTTCTTTGAATGAAGACAGCGCATAATTTCCATAACGATAATAAGCTCCTACTCCTAATCCATAAAAGCCTGTATTAATTAAATTATTAACCAGTAATCCCGATTCATAATATATTTTATTCATCTGTGAAAAAGTAACATTATAATGTTTTGATGAATTTTTTAATTCGCCTATCCCCAGGTTTGTTGCAATAGCTATAATAGGAGCAAATTTTTTAAAACGGAATAAAAGTTTATCGAAACTATGTGTATAAAAAAGCGCGGCATATTGATCAGATAAAAATTCGTTCATACGCATAGTGGCAAAACTTCCGGGAGCGGCAATCGTGAACTGCCTGTAGCTGCCATTTCCCGAATACAGGTTGCAGTACGGGATATCACCATTAATATACCCTGCCTGGAAATGAAATGAAGAATGGCCTAAATTTTTAATGAAAAAAGTTTTTTTAATTTTTAAATCAAAACGGCTATATGAATAAGCGCCATCCCATAAATTATTAAAGCCATGAATAAAATTAAAATAAACAACAGGATATTTTGTACCCATCGACATTTTATAACGCAATGTTTTTATAAATTTTTCCTTATAGCTGTAACAAAGACCAAATGCAAGTTCTGTGAAATTATATTCATCAAGTAAGAGAGAAACGTTTTCATTAGTAACGCCATAATAGTAGTCATTGGTAACTATTTTGTGAATTTGACTAAGGCTTACATCAGCCTTCAAATAGCGCAGGGCAGAAAATTTTATAAAGACTTCTTTTTTCTCAATACTATCCATCCTGTTGATGAGATAATCGCGAAAACGTGCATCGCTGAATAATAAATTCTGTTCATTAAAATCAACACCGCCGGATTCGCTAACATCCTTTATATATGAAACTCCTGCGCTCAAATCATGTTTTTTAGAAAGTATTATTGAAGCATCGCCACCATATTTAAAAGCATTATCATTAAACCCATAAGCAAAATATCCCCCGAACAAAAAACGTTCGCTTAGCTTATAATTATTATGCATTCCCAATCCCAGCCTGAAACCCTCGTAATCATTGAAGCGAATAAAGCGTTCAATATCCAGGTCAATAAATTTTACCGGAATTTTTCCAGACATTAATGTTTCTATTGATTTCATTTTTTTATCGAAGTTCACTTCCTTCCCTAAACTATCAATTACCTGATAGGTGCGTTTATCTTTATCAGAAAGGCTATCGGTTCGATATACATTCCAAATTTTGTCATCATTTTTTGTATCTGCATTTTGAATTTCCAATTCAATATTTGAAAAATCACTTTTCTTTAATTCGGGATTGATCGCAATATTTTTCAAATAACTTCTGCCCTGCCCTATCAGCTTAACCCTGTTCACCGAAATGTTTTTAAAAATAAAATCGGAATTCAGCTGAACAGGAAACCATTGTTTGTTATCAATGAGCTCGTACATCTGCTGTATTTTAATTGACATCCCGCCGGCTTCTTCATTAGCAGGTTCAGCAATTACGTTTTGAATAGCACAACCGTTTGTATTGATATAAATTAATCCTTTAAGCCCGTCAAAATTCCGGTTCCTGTGGGGTTTAAATGAAATAACATAAATACTGTCGTTGCCCTGGTATAGCGTATCTTCCAAAAGGAAAAAATATTTATCAGTACTTCCTTTACTTACCGGGGTAATATAATTTTTATCGCCAATAGTTATGATTTCATTATAAAAAGAGAACGACTGCATTTGCGTTACAAGCAGAGCAAACAGAGGGTCTTTGAATCCTGATATTTTATAAGCGATCAATTTTTCTGAATTTTTATCGGGATACATGAACTTACGTTCCATCACACTTTCCATTAAAAACAAATATTGTTTTTCGAAAAAAACTTTTGTTTTAATCAAATCCGAATCACCAACCGCAGTATCAGTCTTCACAGAATCAAGATCGGCAGTAAAAATCATTTTATTGTATGAGCTGTATGAAAACGAAGAAAGTTTTTCCGGATTGTTTAAGTCACGGTTCTCTATCATCCTGTTGATGATACGATGTGCAGGATTTTCACCCGGAAGGATCACTACTTCATTCAGCAAAACTTCTTTACTGGTTAATGCAATCAGGATATTCTTTGTTTTATCACCAACTTTATACGTGTATGATTCATAACCTACATAACTCAATTTTAATGAATCGATATTTTGTAAAGAAGTAATTTTAAATACCCCATCAATATCGGTTTGATGAACATTGTTTTCATTATTAATAAGGATATTCACAAATGCAAGCGGTTCGTGATTTTGGGCATCAATAACTTTTCCAACAACTGAGTATGACTGTGAAAAAATATCGGATTGAAAAAATAAAAAGAAAGAAAGTAAAACTAAAAGTCGAAAAATTCTATTTATAAATGATTGCAACACTATTATTATAATTGTTTTATTGATTCTTTTGTTATTCTTTTCACCATCATTAATGATCGTACTCCACTGCGGCGGAGTCATTCGTTATCATTTATCTATAGCCAACTAAATTTCGTATTTTTGAATTTCAAATTTCTACCCATTGCATTTTAACTCTGCAATCTCACTTCTGAATCCTTAAATCGTAAATTAAACTTATTCTTTATTCTTCGTATCAATTATAATTGTAACCGGACCATCATTCACCAAATGAACATTCATCATAGCTCCGAAAATTCCTGTCGGAACAGGTTTTCCAAAAACTTCCGATAATTTTTTATTAAACTTTTCGTAAAGAGAAATTGCAATTTCGGGTTTTGCTGCACGAATATATGAAGGCCTGTTTCCTTTTTTAGTCAATGCATGTAATGTAAACTGACTCACTGTAAGAATCTCGCCTCCGGCTTCCTGAACGGAAAGATTCATCACGCCATTGTTATCATTGAAAATACGAAGCTGAATGATCTTTTTACAAATCCAATTAATATCTTCATCGTTATCGCTGTCTTCGAACCCTGTTAGTATTAGCAATCCTTTATTAATTTTTCCGGTAATTTCATTATTTACTGTAACAGATGCTTCGGAAACCCTTTGAATAACAACACGCATAATGTATGAATGAAAATCAAAAATAATAATAAATTGTGAAGGAATTCTTATAAAACCGGAAACAATTCAATATCAGATTTTTTCTTGTGAATTTTTCAGAATATTAAAAAGGAATTCACGTGCCCTGAAGAGTTGAGCTTTAACAGTACCGAGTGGAAGCTCCATTTTTTCAGCAATTTCTTCATAAGAAAGTTCCTGGAAATAACGCATTTCAATAAGTGATCTATATCGTGGTTTAAGTTTTTCAACAATTTCACGCATTACTTTTATTTTCTGCTTTTTTATAAAATTCTCTTCCGGGTCAAGAACACCAGCTGGAATATTTTGTGCCATTTCAGCGCCTTCCTGACTTTCGTAAGGTTTATCAATGGATAAAGCGATCTTCTTTTTCTTGCGGATAAAATCAATGCAGTTGTTCGAAGCAATTTTAAAAAGCCAAGTACTGAATGCGTAATCAGGAGTATATTGATGTAATTTATTGAAAGCTTTACCAAATGCTTCAATGGTTAAATCAT
The DNA here is from genome assembly GCA_035353855.1 of Bacteroidales bacterium. Classification (NCBI taxonomy): domain Bacteria; kingdom Pseudomonadati; phylum Bacteroidota; class Bacteroidia; order Bacteroidales; species Bacteroidales bacterium. The sequence goes on from DAOQAK010000003.1 coordinate 51,256, forward strand.
CGGCATCATCGGAATTATTGGTCATTTTGAGCAACATGAAATAAATAGTATCCTTATAATTATTCATGAGCTCAGCATAAGCTTTCTGATCGCCTTTATTCACAGCCATCTGAACGAGCTTATAGTCGCGCATTGCTTTATCAGTAAGATGAGATGTCGTTATTTCCATTTATTCTCGTGAACCAAATAATTTGAAAAAGCTATTAATGGATTTATAACTAAAAAAATAATATCCATCACTGGCGAAATTAATAATAAATTTTTTTCGTCCAACCTGTTCATGCATTTTTTAAAAATAAACATCATGGATGCCGTTTTCAAAACGTACAATGAACCTATAAAAATAATGTCATTGTAAAATGATGCTTTAATGAAGAAAACCATCATGAATACTAGCGTTGCATAAAACAATAAATTGCTAAAAGGAAATAATCCCAGCATTATTTTATGCTTTAATTTATATAAATTACTGGTTGAATAATGACGTTTTTTTTGTCTGAACCAATCGGAATAACTTGTTTTAGGGGCTGAAAATGTTTGACTTTCATGCGAAATCTCAATGCATGCATTGTTATTCTTAGCAATCTGGTTAATTAAAAGGTCATCATCGCCCGAAGGAATCTGATAATGAGAAGTAAAGCCCTTGTTTTTAAAAAACAATTCCTTATTATATGCTAAATTTCTTCCCACACCCATATAGGTCATTCCTGATAACGACCACGACAAATACTGTATTGCTGTATAAATCGTATCAAAACGGATCAGCTGGTTCAGAAAACCTTTGCGTTTCTCATAGCCACTGTATCCGAGAATAATCTGGTTCTTATCCGAAAAATTTTTCTGCATTTCAAAAATCCAGCGTTTGCTTTTGGGGGTGCAGTCAGCATCAGTAAGTAAAACCAGGTCGTGTTTCGCTGATTTTATCCCAACAGCCAGTGCAAATTTTTTACCTGAAAAAAAATTAACATTCTGCTTAATGGTAACCACGCTTAAATGAGGATATTGCTCTGACATGTTTTTCAATAAATAATGACTATCATCGTCGGAACAATCATTAACAAGTACCACTTCAAAGTTGGCGTATTCCTGTTCAAGAATCAAAGGAAGATTTTTTTTCAGGTTGGAATATTCGTTTTTTGCACAGATAACAACTGAAACCGGATAATTCTTTTCAGGAACTATTTTTTTATTATAAAAAGCCAGCTTGCTGAAAATGCCCCAGTAATAAGCCATCTGAATGATAAAGCAGGCTAATAAAATAAGGAATGCTCCAAATAATAAATTGTCGGATAGGATATTTTGTAAAAACATTTTTTCTAATTCTAAAACTGCAAAATTATCTTTTCATACTTATTTAGAATTATCTTTGAGCAAAAATTTATAAACAAAAAAAAGTGAGTTTTCAAATATCGCATAAAGATAAAGACACAAAAGCAAGAGCAGGCGTACTTCAAACTGATCATGGCAATATAGAAACGCCTGTATTCATGCCTGTAGGAACAGCCGGCACTGTTAAAGCTGTTCAGCAACACGATTTGAGAGATGATGTTAAAGCTCAAATTATTTTAGGAAATACCTATCATTTATATCTCAGACCGGGTTTGGAAATAATTGAAAAAGCCGGAGGAATTCAGAAATTCAATGCATGGAATAAGCCTATGCTTACTGATAGCGGCGGTTACCAAGTATTTTCGCTTGCCGATTCAAGAAAAATCACTGATGATGGTGTAATTTTTCAATCACACATTGATGGCTCGAAACACAAATTTACTCCCGAAAATGTAATGGATATTGAACGCACTATTGGCGCCGATATTATGATGGCCTTTGATGAATGTACTCCTTTTCCTTGTGAATATAAGTATGCAAAGAAATCGATGCAAATCACGCATCATTGGCTCGACCGTTGTATAACACGGTTTAATGATACGAAAGGAAAATACGGATATAAACAAAAACTTTTTCCGATTGTCCAGGGAAGTGTTTACAAAGATTTACGAATTCAATCAGCAGAATATATTGCTTCAAAAAATATGAAAGGCAATGCTATTGGCGGTTTATCAGTTGGCGAACCTACCGAAATAATGTACGAAATGACTGAACTGGTTTGTGGTATTCTGCCACACGACAAGCCCAGATACCTTATGGGAGTAGGAACTCCGGCAAACATACTGGAAAGTATCGCATTGGGCATAGATATGTTCGATTGTGTAATGCCCACGCGCAACGCGCGAAACGGAATGCTGTTCACAAAAAATGGCATCATGAATATGCGTAACGAAAAATGGAAAGATGACCTCAACCCGATTGATGCAGAAGGCGCTTCGTTTGTTGACACGCATTACAGCCGCGCATACCTGCGACATTTGTTTGTTTCGAAAGAAATTCTTGCCGCTATGATTGCCACACTTCATAACCTTGCTTTTTATGTATGGTTAACAAATGAAGCAAGAAAGAAAATTATTGAAGGAAATTTTTTGGAATGGAAAAATGAAATGGTGATGAAGGTTACTACAAGGTTGTAATTAAAAAAGGTATAGAGGTATATGGTATAAAGGAATAAAAAAATTAATTCATATTTTAATATATACCTTATATCCTTATACCCTTATACCCTTATACCCTTATACCTTTATGCCTTTCCCACAATACTAAAGCATGAAAAAGAACCCTACAAAAAATAACGATTCCTTTTTTCAAAATGTTTATGAAGTTGCACGATTAATTCCTTACGGTCGTGTTACAAGTTATGGCGCTATTGCTGAATACCTTGGCAGCAAAGGCTCAGCGCGAATGGTTGGCTGGGCAATGAATGCTTCGCATATTCATGAAGTACCTGCACACAGAGTGGTGAACCGTAACGGAATGCTTACCGGCAAGCATCATTTCGGCGGACAAAATATTATGCAGCAATTACTCGAAAGTGAAGGAATAAAAGTTAAAGATGATAAAGTTGTTGATTTCAAAAAATCATTTTGGGACCCATCGAAAGAATTATTGTAAAACTTTTTTTACCAAACACCTTTAAAATAAGGCTTTCTTAAAAAAATATTTAAATAACTTTAACAATATATTTTATACATATATAAAAATTTCTGCTTATCTTTACACAGTCTAAATAAGAAAAACAATGTCAATTACTAAAGAAAAAATTCTGGAAGCATTGAAACATGTTATGGATCCTGACTTAAAAAAGGACTTGGTTACATTAAACATGATTGATGATATTCAAATTGAGAACAATAAAATATCTTTCACATTAGTACTTACCACTCCTGCATGTCCGCTTAAAGAAAGCCTGAAAAAAGCCTGTATTGCTGCAATTCACGAATATGTAGATAAAAATACAGATGTTGATGTAAAGCTTTCTTCAAAAGTTACTTCAAAAAGACAAAACGATAAAGAAGATTCTTTGAAAGGAGTTAAAAATATTATTGCAGTTGCTTCGGGTAAAGGTGGTGTTGGAAAATCGACCATTGCTGCAAACCTTGCTGTTGCGCTTGCACGGCTCGGTTCAAAAGTAGGTTTGATTGATGCCGACATTTACGGTCCGTCAATTCCGGTAATGTTTGGATTGGAATACACGCAGCCTCATGTAAAAGAAATTGATGGTCAAATGAAAATGATTCCTATTGAAAAAAACGGAATTAAAATTTTGTCTATCGGTTTTTTTGTTGATCCTGACCAGGCGCTGATTTGGCGCGGACCAATGGCATCAAGCGCGCTGACACAACTATTCCGCGATGGTGATTGGGGCGAATTGGATTATCTTGTTTTGGATATGCCTCCGGGAACCGGCGACATTCATTTAACATTAGTGCAAACCGTTCCTGTTACAGGTGTTGCCATTGTAAGCACTCCGCAAAAAGTTGCATTGGCCGATGCCCGCAAAGGTGTAAGCATGTTTCAGCAGGAATCTATCAATGTGCCTGTTCTCGGGTTAATCGAGAACATGTCATATTTCACTCCCGAAGAGTTACCCGATAAAAAATATTACATTTTTGGAAAAGATGGATGTAAAAATCTTGCCGAAGAATTGAAAGTTCCTTTGCTCGGACAAATTCCTATCGTACAAAACATACGTGAATCGGGCGATTCAGGAACTCCGATTGCAGCCGAAGATCATCCTTTAATCACACAGGCATTCCTTGATTTAGCTCAGGCTGTGGCACAACAGGTTGCTATACGTAACGCTAAAATTGCACCAACAAAAGTTCTTGATGTTACTCAGAAAAATTAATTTTATTTATACAATCATTAAATATATTATCAAATGACGACTACAAAAAAACAAGACCTGATAGAAAAAGTTGAAAAAGTAATCGACCAGATACGTCCATACTTACAAGCCGATGGCGGCAATATTCAATTTGTAAGAATGACCGATGATAATGTTGTATATGTTGAATTGCAGGGCGCTTGCAAAGGCTGCCCAATGAGCATGATGACATTAAAATCAGGAGTTGAAGAAGCAGTAAAAAAAGCTATTCCTGAAATAAAATCAGTAGAAGCTACAAACTTAGGTTAAAAAAATAGTAAAGGAATCTAATATTAAACCCCTACGGGGTTTTGTTATTTTCTTTTTAATATTTTACCAATATGTGACTCCTAACGGAGTCATTTTTTTTCTATCCCATAGGAACACAATATTGGTAATATAGAAAAACGTTCAAGGATATAAAACCCAAAAAGACAGATATAAAATTATTTATTTGTAATATTTTTATTTCTTTTTTACCCGATAAAAAATATTGTATTGGATTTCATCAAAATCTGTCTTGGCCTGGTAAAAAATATAATCGGCAGTATCGGTTTTTATTAGTTCGAAGTTTCCTCCCAAATGATCATTTTCATCAATATCTGAATAATTATTAATGAATACAGGATTATTTTTATGAGGAATAAATGTTTTTCCGCCATCAGTTGAAAGATAAACTCCCATTTCATTATCGTTTACATTTCCCGATCTGTCCATGTAAATTTTTCCTGTAATGTAATGATGCCACAATCCCATTTTAAATTGTTTCGCACCCATTACCATCATGAAAATACTGTCTTTTCTTATTTCAATATAAACGGGTTCCGATGAAGCTAACGAACTTCTCCATCCTGAATGCTGCATTAATACAGGGTTTCCATCATACTGATTCCAATGTATCAAATCATCAGATGTTGCAAGACCGACATATTCTTTTCGTAAACTGTTCTTCCTGTCGTAAAACATGATAAAACCATTTTTGTATTTTGAAACTTTAGCATAAAAATTTTCATAATCCCTGTTATCTTTTTCTCCAGAGCAGATCAACGGTTGTGGTAAGACATTATAAGGACCAAAAATTGATTTCTCTGCAATAGCAAGACCGATACATTTCTTCCCTTTATTATTGATTCCATTCATGAAAAAATACCATTTACCTTCATTTTTGATCACATCAGTAATTACAGGTGTCCTGGTTTTATTTTTTTTATTAACAGCCCATGAAATATTTTTAAAATTTTCTATAGTCATAACAGGTTTGCCATTATTCGCAGCACTCCAATTTTTCAGATCATCAGAAATAGCAGCATAAACCTGGACACTGTTTGCCTCTTCTTCATTAATGAACATAGTCCATTTCCCATTAAGGCTATCAAAAATAATTGAACCAAAACCTACACTCTTTCCCTTAAACTGAGGCCATGCGGAAGGTTTTATTGTTGTTTCTTTTTTTTCTTTTATAAATCCAGAAGGGTTAATATTCCAAAAAATAATTCGCTGATTGTTTTGGGGATAACCAATTCCTTTTAATAATCTTCCAATAAAAATTGTTTTTGAAGGAATATCAATAGAATCTATTGCCCGTAAATTCTCGCATCCGGCATCATATAAAGGCTTATTATGCCCCCATCCAATAAGCCAGTTTTTGGAATTTTTATTATTGATAAAAAACTGAGAGGTAATATTTAAAGATATTTTTTTAGAACCTCCGCCTGATATAACTTTGAGGTATTCTCCCTCTATGGTATTGTCCTGCTCTTTATTAACGAGCATACATTTTTCATTAAAGAAAAATTTAAAATCCTTTGATGGCAAAGGATTATCATTACATGAAATGATAATGAAAAAAAATAAGAAAGAAGATAATAAGAAAATATTTTTCTTAAAAATCATTTTTAAATAGCTTTAATCAGGTAATAATTCTTTTTCCCTTTTTGGACTAAAATATATTTTTGGTTTAGTAAATCATTTTCGGAAACGGAATAATTCTCTTCAACTTTTGCTTTGTTAATACTAATGCTTCCTTCTTTCAACATGCGGCGTGCTTCACTTTTGGATGCTGTAACATTTGTTTTTTCAGAAAGAAAATCAATGACCGGGATTCCTGAACTGATTTCACTTTTATTTATATCCGACATGGGAACGCCTTCAAAAACCGAAAGCAAAGTATCTTCATCTATTTTCCTCAAAGTTTCTGTTGTGCTTTTACCAAAAAGTATTTCCGATGCTTCAACTGCCGAATTATAATCATCAAGTGAATGAACACGAATCGTAATATCTTTCGCCAAGACTTTTTGCAACGTACGCAAATGAGGAGCTTTTTTGTGTTCTTCCTCCATTGCTTCAATTTCTTCTTTATTAAAAAGTGTAAAAATTCTTATATACTTAGAAACATCTTCATCGCTTGCATTCAGCCAGAACTGGTAGAACTTATATGGCGATGTTTTTTTTGCATCAAGCCACACATTTCCGCCTTCAGTTTTCCCAAACTTAGTTCCATCTGCTTTTTTAATAAGAGGGGTTGTTAATGCATAAGCTTCACCTCCTGCTTTTCTTCTGATCAACTCCGTGCCGGTAACAATGTTGCCCCACTGGTCGGAGCCACCCATCTGTAGTTTGCAATTTTTATTACTGTAAAGGAAATAAAAATCATAACCTTGTACTAACTGGTAACTGAATTCAGTAAACGACATCCCGCTTTCCATGCGGTTTTTCACCGAATCCTTAGTCATCATATAATTAATGGTAATGTGCTTTCCCACATCACGAATAAAATCAAGAAAGCTAAAATCTTTAAACCAGTCATAATTATTAACTATTTCGGCAGAATTAGCACCACAATTGAAATCAAGAAATTTTTCCAGTTGTTTTCTCTGACATTGAAGGTTATGATATAAAATATCTTCCGATAACAAATTTCTTTCCTGCGATTTTCCGGAAGGGTCGCCAACCATGCCTGTTGCTCCACCTACCAATGCAAACGGTTTATGACCTGATTTCTGAAAATGCAACAGTGTCATAATCTGCACAAGGTTACCAACACCTAGCGAATCGGAAGTTGGATCAAAACCAATGTAACCGCTGGTCATTTCTTTATTCAGTTGTTCTTCAGTACCGGGCATTACATCGTGTATCATGCCACGCCATCTTAGCTCATCAACAAAATTCATAGAGTTAAATTTATTAAGCAAAATTATGAAATTTTTATTACCAAATTTTTATCTAACTTTGTTTTATGATACTTGTCACTGGCGGCACAGGTTTACTTGGCTCACATCTTTTATATGACTTGGTGAAAGATGGCACTAAAGTCGTTGCTCTGAAAAGAAGCAATAGTTATACCTCTCAGGTTGAAAAAACTTTTTCATATTATCATCAAAACCCCGAAAATATTTTAAAAAATATTGAATGGCGTGAAGGCGATATCACCGATATTTATTCACTGTACGAAGCTTTCGATAATATTGAAAAAGTTTATCATGCCGCAGCATGCCTTTCATTCGACCCTTCTGATAAAAAGCAAATGCAGAATGTTAATGAAAAGGGAACTGCAAATGTAGTGAATGCCTGTCTTGAAAAAAATATAAAAAAACTTTGTTATGTGAGTTCCATTGCTACATTAGGTCGTGTAGATAATGATGGAATAATTGACGAAGAAACACATTGGAAAAATTCCAACAATAATTCGAAATATTCTATCAGTAAATATAATGCGGAACGTGAAGTGTGGCGAGGAATAGCAGAAGGGTTACAGGCAGTGATTATAAATCCGGGAGTAATTATAGGCCCGGGAAACTGGGAAAAAGGAAGCTCACAGCTTATCGACAGGGTTTGGAGCGGACTGAAATTTTACACACCCGGAGTTAACGGATACGTTGATGTACGTGATGTTTCAAGAGCCATGATTGAATTAATGAATAGTGAAATTGTAAACGAACGTTTTATTATTTCTTCCGAAAACCTCGACTATCTTACTTTCTTCAGTTATGTTGCCGACGCATTGGGAAAGAAAAAACCAAGTATCAACGCTCCTTATTTTACAGGACAATTAGCATGGCGCTTAGAAAAACTTCTAACTTCGTTAACCGGCAAAAATCCTCTGATTACAAAAGAAACAGCAAGAACCGCTTACCAGAAATATTACTACTCAAGTGAAAAAATCAGTAAAGCTTTGAATTTTAAATTCATTCCAATGCAGCAATGCATAAGCGATACATGTAAGTTGTTTTTAATTGATCACAACTCGCATTGAATATAATTTTTATTCAAAATAATATAAATAATCTTTAATCGTTAGCATTCATGCGAAACAGTTTTTTATGATTGAAGCATTTATTAAAATAAGGATTAAGCAGATTTCAAGTATTCTAAGGGAATTAGGGCTTTTTAGATTTTTTCTCCTGATTGGATTCATTGGATTCGTTTTGTTTATTTTATTTATGCAAACATTAGCAACTCCAAATTCATTTTATTCTTCCGGTATATTTTTATTCGTAATTTCACTCATCCAGATAAATCGCTCCGATAAACATTTTCTTAAAATTCATTTCATTAATTCCAAGCTGATACTTGCAACAGAATATTTATTAATGATGATTCCGTTACTTACCTGTTTATTTTATAATATGCAATGGACATCAGCGATTTCATCTATAGCTTTAATTTTTTTATTAGTCAATATCGATTTCAAGTTCTCTCAAAAAAGTTTAAATACTTTTATTCAAAGACTAATTCCATCCGATAGTTTTGAATGGAAAAGCGGAGCAAGAAAAACCTTAGTGTTAATTATACTTATTTGGATTCTTGGATTAGGAACATCTTTTTTTGTTGGAAGCGTTCCTGTTGCAATATTTATTTTAGGAATCATACCACTGAGTTTTTATGAAAAAGGTGAACAAATACAAATGATTCTAGCTTACGAAATGAGTACTGATAAATTTTTATTTCATAAGATAAAAATGCAGATGACTTTATTTACAATTCTCACATTTCCTTTAATTATTGCCTTCCTAATGTTTCACCATGACAAATGGTATATTCCGGCTGTTGAGTTTTTTATTCTTTCAACAACACACATATATACTATTTTAACAAAATATGCTTTTTACCAACCGAACAAAAATTCAAATAGCACACAAATATTTGGAATAATAGGTACAATGGGAATAATTATTCCTGTTTCTATTCCGATAGTATGGTTTTTATCCATTCGATTTTATATTAAGTCAAAAAAGAATTTAAATTTTTATCTGAATGATTACAATTGAAAATATAGTAGTATCATACACCAAAGGGAAAAATGTAATTGATTTATTAAACCTTCATCTCCCGGATAATACTATTAACGGGATTGTCGGCTTAAATGGCGCAGGGAAAACAACTTTATTAAATTCTATTTACGGATTAAAAAATATTGATTCGGGCATCATAAAAAACGATGATAAAAAAATTAATAAAAAAGATATATCATTCCTTGAAACTGAAAATTATTTTTATTCATACATTACAGGCAGGGAGTACCTTAGTTTGTTTAAGAATAAATTATATGATATTGACAATTGGAATAAATTATTTCTTTTACCGCTTGATATCATAATTGATAGCTATTCAACCGGAATGAAAAAGAAATTGGCTTTGATGGGAATATTAAAGCAAGACAAGCCCATCATGATTTTAGATGAACCCTTCAATGGGCTGGATATTGAAACATGCAGGATAATCCGCCAGATTTTATTGAAATTAAAAGAACGAAATAAAACGATTATAATCACATCACACATTATTGAAACACTAACCAATTTATGCGATGATATACATTACCTTGAAAACGGAAAAATTAAATATAGTAAAAGTAAAAGCGATTTTAAAGAATTTGAGCAAGAAATATTTGCCTCTATTGAAAATAAAAATGAAGAATTGATAAATGAGTTAATTGGAAATATTTCAAAAATATAAAAGTTTTTAAAAAATCAAATCAATTATTAATAGTAACTTTTCTTCTAAATCTTCTCATTAAAGAAAACAAAATCGAATACAGCAAAATAATTACGCTCAGGTAATAAGCTGTTTTGCCAATATAATCGCCGTACTTCACATAGAAAGTAATTTCGTCATTCAGTTTCAAATTTTGTTTTATCACATCTTCAGTCCACCACGAAGTTTTTTGCAATACTTCGCCACGCTGATTGATAAAACCCGAAATGCCTGTATTTGCAGATTGCACAACACTACGTCTTGTCTCAATGGCACGCAAGCTGGCATAATCAAAATGCTGTTTGTAACCTGGGGTATCACGCCACCAGCCATCGTTAGTTATAACGCAAATTATATTTGCACCATTCTTAACATACTCCGAAACAAATTCACCGTAAATGGATTCATAACAAATAACCGGCGCTGCTTTAATAACATCATCGTTCGAGAAAAACACAGACCGTTCATCTTGTATTCCAAGGCTACCAAATGTTCCGCCCAGATCGAGCGCATATTTTTCAAGAAATTTCAAATGCTCCGACCATGGCATTTTTTCAACACCGGGAACTAATTTCGATTTATGATAAATCTGAAAATAATTTGATGAGTCTATGAACATCGCTGAATTATAGGCATCAAACCATCCCGTTTTTCCATAATGACGGGCAGTTGCCGAAATAGTTTCCCCGGGTTTAAACATTTTATGCGATGATAATCCAACCAGAATATTCAACTGCGGGTATTCAGCAACAAAATATTTCAGGCTGTCAATGCTTCTTGATTCACCAAGTGCATCTTCCCAAACACCTTCTGGAATGGCAGTTTCAGGGCATACGATTAAATTTGTACTATCATCGGTTTCTTCAGCTGCAAGATTTATGATTCGTGAAATTTGTTGTTCTGATGTTAGTTCATCAAACTTTTCATTGTACGGATCAATGTTTGGTTGCACAGAAATAACATTTATTTCTTTCCCTTTATCTTCATGATAATAATAAATAAAAAGTGAAATTATAATTGGAACTATTATCAAATCGGCTGTGGCTGCGGAATGCAACAAACGATAACGCAAACATTTTTCTTTATTAAAATATAATTTCAGCGTTCGGAATACAAAAATATTTGTAATTAACACCCAAAATGTTCCACCCAAACTTCCTGTATATTCATACCACTGGATCCACGCAGGATGATTCGAAAAACCATTTCCAAGGTTAAGCCACGACCATGATAATTCCCAGTTCAGATGCAGGTATTCAAAAGCAAGCCAGTAAATAATAAAAGTGATAAATGCAGAATGATGCTTTAAAACTGTACGCGTATAATGAAACAACGATAAAGTAAACGACATAAAAAGTGCATTCAGTAAAACGGCTAATATTACGCCTACCGCTGTTGAATAATAAATCCAATATGTTGTAAGTGCATTCCATAAAAGCATCGCAATAAATGAATAACCAAAAAAGCTGAACCTATTAAAACTGCTTTTATTTTTGTATATATAATCCTCGATGATTAATAAGGGAACAAATGCCAGAAAAAGGAATATGGGAAATCCGCGAACAGGCCATCCTGCCGAAAGTAACAACCCGCTTAAAAATGCAAGAAGGTAAAGATGTCGTTTTTTAAAATTTAAATTCATTCTTTGTTTACAGGGTTTTTGAACAACTTAATATAAAGCGGCCACGAATAAAATTCCTTTTCAATAATCCAGTTTTTATTTAATTCGTTCATTTCATCAGGTGTAAAAGTATTACAAATATTCGATTGTACGACGTATTTATAATTTTCTAACAATTCATTTTCAATATATTTATATCCAAATTTTTCAGATTGCATATTTGTATTATATAAATCAAAATCCATGGGCGCCTTAGCTCCTACTGAATATGAATTGATACCTGATCCTTTGATATAATCGTCAAATTTATTTTTTAAACTGAAATATGGATATACTTTCATTGAGGCATCCCAGCCATTTCCATATCGTTCAGGATATATCCAGAAATTTCCAGAAATAAAAATTAAAATTATTAATGGGAAAATAAATTTCTGAAAATAAATTTTGATTGTTCCAATATAATATACAAATAAAATTATACCGACAATATATGTCGTCATGAAATGCCTGTGAGATACAGGATACAACATTGGAACAAAGAATATCAGATATGGAATAATCGTAAAGAGTAAAATAAAAAACAACTGGTTTCCATTTGCATCATTCTTTTTTCTGAAAATAAAAAAAAATAAAACCGGAATGAATAAAAATATTCTTCCAAAATCAAAAACTTTCCATGCAATATAAATTAAATTTCGGAACATCCTTTCCAGTCCTGCTATCTGATGATAACCTTTATTATCATCATTTATAAAAACCCATCCTGTAGAATAGTAATGATAAAAGAACCAGATTAAAAGTACGATTAACGGAGTAACATAAATATAAAATCTTTTTAAAATAAAATCAATGAATCCCTTATAATTCGTATGATTCATGTACCAATCAATCAATAATATTGAAAACACAAAAGTAAATCCCCTAAGTCGCAGAACTGGAATAAATGCAATTGCAAGAAGAAGTAAAATCTTTCTGTTATCAATAGCGCTATTCACTCCAAGCAAAAAAAGAAAACAAAACACCAAATCATTGCCAGCTAAAAAAACCTGGGTAAATAGTGTTGGCTCAATAAATAATAATAGTAATGCAACCCATAAATATTTTTTTTCAATAAACCTTGATGCCAATTTATAAAACTGGAAAACCATTCCTATTACAAAAGGAAGGATTGCAGCATGACATACCCATAATGATTTACCGAAGATTTTCCATAACACCGCTATGTATACACTGTATAAAGGCATTGCACCCTGATCCGTATCGACATCGGGAAAAATAAAATTTGAAAAATGATTATCGTAAATTAAATTACTCAGCCAGGAAATATTAGCCATATCCCAAAACATAGGAATATTAAGGCTTATAAGTATTACAAAAAAATATAAAAATGAAAATATAATAACAATTGAAGGAATTTTATTTGATTCTGATTTTAATGTGTTATTCATTTTATAATACAGGAAAAATAATTCCACTATCGCATCAGGTACATTTTTCCGAATTCCTGTTTAAAATATTTATCCGCATCGGTTTGCGATTTCTCAATAGTCTTTCCATTAATATAAGAAATAACGCGATACAGGTATACACCGTTCGCAAGTTGATCTCCATATTCATCTTTACCATCCCAGGCATATGGTGTAATATTTCTTCCTATATGAATTGAACCTAATTCATCCAGGGTTATTTCACGAACTACTTTTCCGGTAATTGTCATGATTTGAATCTTGAAATAGTTAGGTATTTCTGAGCCGGTAAGCGTAAATACAAAATGTGTAGCTGTTGAAAAAGGATTAGGCCAGTTCATTACCTGTGTAATTGTTGATTTATTTATCACTTCAAAATCCAGTTCATAATCATAATACCCCGAATTGTTCTGCGATTTATCTTTAGCCTGTACTATCAGCTTATATATCCCGTCAACAGGGAATCCCGCATTATATTCAATTCTACATTTATTATCAGATGAAGACGGAGCCGGATAAAATCTCATGATCTCTTCACCGGACGGAGATGTAAAGTAAATACGTGCAGCTTGTGATTCATCCGGCTTTTGAATAAACACTTTAAAAAGAGATGTATCGGAAATATCATTTAACAACAGGAATTTATTTTCATCCTTCAGTCTTATTTCAATCAATGGTTTAGAAGAAACAATATCGCCATCCATAATATGAACCCCATCAAAAGTTACGTCAAGCAAAGGATTTATCTTGTCAGAGTTCACATAAAATGTATGGCTTCCGATATTATTAAAATGATATTGCTCAACCTGGTCATCATTCGGGTTTACTTCTATCCATAATTCATTAAGACCGGCTAATCCATTAGTAGGAAAGGAAACCGAACCGATAAGTGTATCTCCAACCGGATGTGTTTCATAACGCACATACTTACTTTGAGCAACGTTACGATTTGCATCAATCACCCAGAAATGAATTAAAAGGCTATCCATATTTGCTTCTCCGATATTATGAGTAGCACAGGCAAAATGAATACTATCGCCTTCAGCCACTGTATCGCTTTCAAAAGTATAATACAGCAAAGGGTCTAAGGCAGTCTCAGGTACCGGCTCGTATGTAACCTGCCAGCGAATCATCTGGTAAGGTGTGCTGAATGTTTCATCTTTCATCACTGCCATCAGTTTAATATACGGATAAATACTGCTGTCGATACGGTCGTGGATTGACATATCAAGCGAATCCGATAATGGAGGAAGATCTTTAATTAATATTTCTGTAGATCCATCGTTTTTAATTCCTATTACATTTAATTTTACCTCATCTGTTAAATTCGGATCAATCGATTCCACTCTCCAGAATAACGAATCCCAGCTTGCAGCAGGGCCAATAATTGTAGATTCGATATACCCTTGCTTCCAACGGGTTTGTATAGTATCCGATAAATGTTGTAATTCTATGGTACTTGCTTTTAATTCTGCTACAGAACCCGGTACCGCACCTTTTTTACCAATAATAATATAAGGATTACCATCTGTTGGTTTAGTAATGTTTATTGTATCGATACTACTTCCAATTGAACGAAAAGCGTTAATAAGATTTAAATTCCACTCATTACAAAAATGATTTCGATGCGACATTGCAATAACATAATCGTTTTCAGGAACTGAATCAAGAAGAAAGTGAGCTAAAGCATCCATTTCGCTAACATTGGTTGAAAGCGGGAAATCGAAAACATTGGTTGCCGATGTCTCCTGGCAGTGAAATGCTCCAGAAACATAATATGGGATACCTATTGCTGGCACCTCCCATGGTTCAGCACTAATTGAATCGAGTACAATAATTTTAAATCCATGCCCCATGCCTAAGCAAGTCCATATAAAACCGGGATATGAATAACCATTGATCGCAACTTTTTCTTCAGCCCAATAATAATAGCTATCATTAATAAAATATCCTGTTTGGGCAAATATCGATTTCAAATCGTTCACAAATTGAAAACGTCGTGCAGTTTTATTATATTTCACATATTGGTATTCATCATTTTTAAACTGGAAAAAATGTGCCTGTCCCCATCCGTGTTTGCCGGTGATATATTGGAAAGAACTTTCGCGCCAGGTATATGTTCCATAAGTTGCAGAATCAGGGCTGCAACGCCAGAAATAAACAATACTATCTTTTAATATCGGGAAAACAGGATTCCACGATATAACACCACCGGGATGAACTACAAGCTGTGAAACTTTAGCAGGGCTGTTGAACGCGTCAGTAGTATCCAATTCAAACCGATATGTTTTATTTAAAGCAAAAGGATCACCGGTAGATGCTTTAAGTGTGAGATTTGTAAGCGAAGGTACAATGGCAAACTCGTATGGCAATACAGGAGTTATATCATTTGACTTTATGTTTAAAGTTGCCGAAACCGAATTATTTGTTTCAGATATTTCAGGTATCTCACTGTAAGAGTCAAGCCAAACAGTAAATTTATTTACACCTACACCATTTGAAACACTTACTGGCAGTGCTATAGAAAAGGTATCTTTAAAAAGAGTAGCATCAACAAGTATAATGGTATCTTTTTCTGAACCATCAGGAAATTCACGCTTTACACTTACTCTGAAAACAGTATCAATAGCTTTCCCGATATTTGTTGAAATAATATTTATAGAAAAAACACTGTCGAGAGTAGTAACTTCAGAAGGAGTAAAATACACATCCGGCTGGGTAATCTGGTAATCGGGCAAATCATAACTATTTATTTTAATAGCAGGATCACCATGTAAGGTCATTTCAAGGCAAGCTGATTTATGACTAAAAACATTAGGATACAGTTTTTGTATTGTATCTATTGTATTCTGTATACATATACCAACAGGTTTATTATAATTTATCTGTCCAATATTTTTATAAAAATAATTTGCATAATGATCAAGGGCATCCTGGTATGCATAAGTTATGGAAGCAAGATAACCGATGGTCCCTTTTTCATCAATAAGTATAAAATCTTCACTTGAGGTCTCAACTTCATTGAACAAATCGCCTGCAAGGCATGAAAGAGCCATAAGGAAAGGATACCTTTCGTGATTACTGTATGCAGAAGGGTAATCAATGCTATAATCAAATCCTATTCCTGCACCATGCCCAAAGAATGTCATTAATGATACTCCGTTATTAATAATTTGTTGTAATGAGTCGGCAGTATTTATTTGAATAGGTGCGGTGGAACTTTTAAAGAACGAACGAACATATCCGCCAAATAATGTATCTTCAATTATATTTTTATAATTATTAAGATAAGCTGAAAGGGCATTAACCTGTTGCTGGGTACTCCCGCCTCCAAAATGTAAAACATTTTTCATCCATTCCTGCGGACCTTCAGACTGTACTTGTTCATATTCCTGAACTTTATTTAAATACCATCCAACCTGTGTTGAATTTTTAGCTGCCAAACGACCTATAGGAATAATAGGCGTTAAAGATGTATCACGCTTGACAAAAAGATTATCAGAAGGAGGTGCGCCAAAACCAGGTATAAGTGTGGCACTGTAATATCCCGAGTTTTTCCTGTAACATTTGGAAGCATCTGCATTGGCTGCACGGTAACCTTTTCCAATTAAAAAAACATCTTTAGGAACATCAGAAAAATTATCTTGAGCATAATACATAAAATTACGGATAGCAACCGGGTCCTTTCGAATACCATAACAAAA
Source organism: Bacteroidales bacterium (assembly GCA_035353855.1). NCBI lineage: Bacteria > Pseudomonadati > Bacteroidota > Bacteroidia > Bacteroidales > Bacteroidales bacterium. The sequence goes on from DAOQAK010000003.1 coordinate 68,278, forward strand.
CTGATCGTATAATTCATCAACATCAGCAAGCAATGCCTTATAAGTGCCGCTACCAGACGAATTCCTATAATCCCGATATTCTTCTGCTGCGCTCCATAACGATTTATGAGTAATAATAATATAATTCGAATTTAAAACTGAAGAAGTTGTATAATCAGTGAATTTTGCGAAATTTGAAACATCTGAGTTTACCGGTTCTAATGAAGTTATATTTTGAATTTGACCTTCAGAAGTAATATAACATTTCTTTTCACCAGCAGAATTTGGAAGTACAACATCATAGTTCGAAACATTTTTTACAACCTTTATCCGTTTGTGATTGGTTAAATCATAAAATCGCACTGAATCATTACCAGTAACAGTAAAATTTGAAAGACTTAATTTTACTTTTGCTGAAGCACTTAGATAAGGTACATACATTACAAAATTACTATCACCCTCAAGATTTAATGTATGCGCATATTTCACATTAATATATGACAATGTGTTGTAATCAGGATTGCCGCTACTTCCAAGATCATTAACAGAAGAGAAACTAAAAGAAGATGTAGATGTGCCCAGGGCTGAACATGCTACAGAGCACTTATACCTACAAGTATAGTAACCTTCAAATAATGAATCTATTGTTATACCCGCAAAATTCATGTTAATATGATGGTCAGGATTTAAACCAGCAAAGTTAGATGCACCAACAAGCAGGAACTCTATATCGGCAGTGCCTGAAGAATAAATATTTGCAACAGGAATACTTTTAGTAACTGTACTTCCTTTTGAAAACCATTGATCAAACCAACCTTCAGAAGCAATATATTCCGGATCGGTTACATCGTTACCATCGGTAGTACCAGTTGAATACCTACTAACATAATCAGCTCGTGAAATTTTATTAAAATAGGTCTGGACCGGATAAGAGCCAACATCAGTTTCTAAAGTCATACGATAATTGCTCGTTGAATACGGATTAATGGTCAGATAATAAATTGCCGTATCGTTAAACATACTGTAATTTGCATTGGGATGGTCGGCTTTATTTAAATATAGTGCGGAGTCGTACCATCCGTCGTTGTGCATACCATAAAATTCAATATAATCATTAGCATTAAAAACATTATCATTCTCGCCTTTCACATAAATATATTGCTGCACTCCACGTCCAAAGATTTGAAAACGTTTGGGGTTGGTATTTGCGGGAACACCTGCATTTGCAAGAGTTGCAGAATCAATTCGGAACACGCCATCCCGGTATACAATAATTCGCCAGTATTGCTGGCTATATTTAATCCATTCATTGCCGTATGGCTGTGAAAATGCAATGGAATAAACAGAAGTAAATAAAATTAAAAGAAGTAAATATTTTTTCATAGCAATACTTAATATCTTGCTTTAGTCTGCATTATTTTCACCTTTATTAATATTAATTCTTAACGAAAAAATATTTGAATAAATGGCAATTGATTTATCCAATAAATCGGTTAATGCATAATCAATTTCAAGTTTATTTTTAATGCGAATCCCTATTCCCATATTAGGCTGATAGCTTGTAACCTTTTTACCGGATAAATTTGTTACATACTGAACATTCCCAATGCCACCACGAAGAAATACAATATTTTTATATGATAATTCTCCGCCAAAATGAGGGTCAGCGCTAATGAAATTCGTTCTGAAATAAACATTTCTTTTCCCGTCAAAAGTAAAGTCAACATCCACAACAGGCATAAAAATAAAATTCGGAGAAAGATTAAATTTACGGCTGGCTGAAATTATCAATTTTGGTAATGTAACTTCAATTGAATTGGTTGGAATTTCATTTCCTGTTAAAGAAAAAACTTCTTTCATATTTTCGGGGATATCAAAACTCCAAGCATTGAAAGTGGAAGTAATATCACGTGCAGTAGCTCCAAATAACCATTTATTATATTTATATTGAGCTCCTGCATCAAGACCAAAGCCCCATGAACGAGCAAAATCGCCAACTTTACGATGAACAATTTTAGCATTGGCGCCTACTCTTAGATTCTCGTTTAATTTTCTACCATACGAAAAGATAAAAGCATAATCAGCAGCAGAAAAAGTGGTAATACGATCATAATCAATATTGCCTTCGGCATCAATAAGTTCAGTAGTATTAGGAATATCATCAACTGCAAAACGGATAAAAGAAAAAGCTCCGGCACTCTTTTCATCAATCTTTTTTGCTAATGCACCATAATCATATTTAGCAATGCCTGCAAAATATTCAGAGTGCATTAATCCAAGCTGAAGGTCGGATTCGATATGCGTTAATCCCGCAGGATTCCAGTAACCCGAAGTTACATCATCGGTAATGCTTACTACAGCATTCGACATACCAAGCGCCCTTGCTCCTACTCCGATAGCAAGAAACTCATTACTGTATTTTGGTGCTTGCGCATTTGTATAAACACTATAAAATACAACCGAAGCGATTAATAAGATTTTCTTTATCATGCATTTCATATTTTCAATCTTTTATTTGATTGAATTCCAACGTAAAATTAACAGAAAAAGTATATATTCTTTAATCTGACCTATAAAAATACTAAAATAATACAAAAAATGCAAACATTAATTATCGGAAGCTCATAAGTCCTAATTTCATAACTTAGTCAAATAGGCAAGGATAATTCCGTTACGCGTTCTCTTTTTTATTCTGACTTCAACTAATTTATAATAGCTTCTTTAATTTGGGTTAAAGCTTTTTCAATAACCGAAAGCGGACAGGCGATATTCATTCGCTGAAAACCTTCACCTTCTTTGCCAAATATTGCCCCATCATTAAACCCGACTTTTGCTTTTTTGATAAGAATATCATTTAACTCATTTTGATTTAATTTTAAATTTCTGAAATCAAGCCATAGCAAATACGTTCCTTCCGGTTCAATAAGTTTTATATCGGGTAAATTTTTCTGTAAAAAAACTTTTATAAAATCAATATTCTTTTGCAAATAATCCAGCAGTTGTTCCAGCCAGTCTTCGCCATGAGTGTATGCTGCTTCGAGTGCAATATTCCCAAACAAGTTGCCCATACCAATTTCAATATTGTTAAGAGTTGATTCGTATATGCTGAATAATTTTTTATTTGGAATTATTAATGCCGAAGTGCTTAGCCCTGCTAAATTAAATGTTTTGCTGGGAGCTATTGCTGTAATAACATGCTGTGAAATTTCTTCCGAAATTGAAGCCAAAGGAATGTGTTTGTATTTTCGGTAAATTAAATCGGAATGAATTTCGTCGGATAAAATAATAATATTATTCCTGATGCAGATTTCACTCAAGCGAATTAATTCATCTTTTGTCCATACACGTCCAACCGGGTTGTGCGGGTTTGATAAAATTAACATTCGAGTTTGCTTATCAATTTTTTGTTCCAAATCATCAAAATCAAAATGATAATAGTTATTGATATTTTTTAACGGATTGCAAACCAATTGTCGTTGATTTTTTTCAACAACATGAAAAAACGGATGATAAACCGGCGGCTGAATAATTATTTTGTCACCGGGTTTAGTGAAGGCTTGTACACATATAGCCATTGCAGGTACAACACCGGGACTTACAGAAATCCATTCGCGTTGTATTTTCCAGGCATGTCGTTTTTGAAGCCAGTTGATTATAGAATTATAAAATCCTTCTGGTCTTATGGAGTAGCCATAAATTTCATGTGATAACCTTTCATGTAAAACTTTTACAACAAAATCGGGTGATTTGAAATCCATATCGGCAACCCACATAGGTATTACATCTTCCCTTCCAAATAACTCTTTTCGCAAATCGTATTTAACACAGGCTGTGTTTTCGCGTTGAATTATTTCGTCAAAATTATATTTCATCATGCTTATTTAAAAAAATAAAATTAAAAATTTCTATCCACAACAAGTCGGGATAAATCGGCATAACTCGTTCTGATCATTTTTAAAATACGAATAAGAACGAGTATAAATCAATTGGTTAATGCTGTATTTAAAAAGTGGTTTAGCGGAGTTAATTGAGAAAAAACGCCCAGTACTGTTTTCATTAATTCTTTCTCTGCTAATAATTCAGGTTTCATGGGGTATAAAACTGAATAACTTTTATACTTCAACCACTCGGCACCTTTGTAATCTTTTGGAAAATCTTTAGGTACGCGGCTTGTTTTCTCACCTTCAATTGTTCCGAAATATTTTTTAAAATTTTTATTTTCAATTATTGAAATAAAAGTATCCAGTTTAAAATAAATTTCCTGCCTTATTAATTTTAACCTTTCGGATTGTGGCATATATATTCCTCCTCCTAAAAAACAAGAGCCCGGTTCAAGATGAAAATAATACCCGGCACTACCTGAATTTTTACCGCCCTTAGCAATAAAAGCTCCCATATTTATTTTATATGGTGGTTTGTTTTTGTAAAAACGGGTATCATTATATATCCTGAAAAGACAATCTTTTGCAGTAAGGCGCATTACATCATTATCGAATTTTGCAACTTCAGGAATAAGAGTATCTACAAATGTTTCGAACTGACCTTTTGCTTCAGTGTAAACAGTTTTATGCTCATTAAACCATTCGCGATTATTATTTTTCTTTAAATCACTCAAAAATTTTAGAATAAATTTTACATTCATAATATTTTATTTTGAAGTTATTGTAAAATGATAAGTGGTGCATTTGGCTATATCATTATTTAATTTAAAATAGATTCCTTTTTCTTTCCCCAGTTTTTTTGCAATGCTCACTGCATCATCTTCTCCATTTGCATACTTTAGGTTTCGGTCGCATAAAAAGGTCAGGATATAGTCAGAGAAAAATATTTTTGTATCCCTATTGCTTGTTGAATCCCGGCTGATAAAAACAGCTTCATCAGGCATTGCGTTTTCTTTTATGTATTTCGATTGTTGGTTCATTACAGTATAATCAGCTATATCAGAATAATTATTCAATAAAATATAGTGTGAGATAATTGCAGTAAAAATAACAAGTGATATTATTATTGATGACAATATTTTATTTTGATATTTATTTTGTATTTGATAAAAAACATATCCACATATGATGGCAACCCATACTGAAAACTTTGACATTTGTTCTTTATGAACAGCATTGCTATTGAAAAAAACTATAAAATGGATTAATGCAGGAAGAAGTATAACATAAACTAAAACGCTTTTATAATTAAATTTGAATTTCATCTTCCTTCTGAAAACAAATAAAAATATTACCATAATAATTGCCAGGTAACCAAAGCCTATCAATGAACGATTAATATTTTCAAGCATTACTATCCATGAGTTGCAACTAAAAATATGAATACCATCAGCGCTTAATGTTGCACCAAAAAACCCACTTCTTTCAAGAAAACGGATTTTCATTGCATGAACCATTGCACCAATTCCATTTAATGATGAGAATTGTATAAATGTTAAAAGCAAAGGAAGGAATGAAAATATTAATGTAATAATGAAAAATTTTTGAAATAATTTTTCCCTGATTTTAAAAAGGCTAAATAATAAAACTGAAAAACTAAAAAACAATCCTATCCATTCAGTATAAATTACAAGGAATAATGATATCCCGAATAAAAAGAACATATAAATATTTCCGCAATTTTTTTTAATGATAAATAAAAAAAGAAAAATACTTTGCAGCCATAGAAAAATTTCAGGAAAATATGAATAGCCGGTAATGTTAATATTAACGGGCATAAACAAGAATACCGCCATGGAAATAAATGAAGGAACCGAGAACTTCATCAAATTTTCATTAAGTATTAAATTCATGATAAAGTAAATAAGCAATGCTCCAAAAATTAATATAATGACATTTAGGAATTTTATTGAAAATTCATCCATTGGAAGATGGAAAAAAGAAATAGCATAATATGCCATGATATATGAAAATGGTGGTGATGAAACATAATAATTGTTTCCATCTTTATCTTCAAGTCGCTTATAATAGGTTATAAATTTATCACCACTGTTTTGATAGGTAAGTACAGGACAAAAATTATATTCCGAAGGAGAGCTTTCATTCCATATTTTTAAAACAGTTACAGGAAATACAAACCCACCAACATCATTTTTGGGATTAAAAATATATTCCTGTTTTGAAAACAGAAATATACAAATAATCACAAACATCATTAAAATGGTTGTAAAACTATTACCTGATTTAAAAAATTTTAAATTCATTAATGTATTTATACAAAAACAAAACTAATCATATTTATAATATATGATTGCAGATAAATTACATTATTTTTTTTATCAGCCCTTTATAAACTTGCACCTATATTGCTTTTGAGAGTTATCCTCAAAATCAATGCGAAGAAAATAGATAGTATTATCAAGTTGAGAAACATCAATAGTAATATCATTTGTACCCTTATGAATTTCATTTTTGTTTTCTAGTATCTTCCATCCTTTACTATCATAAATTGAAACGGTGATATTATCTGAAACATTTGAAAACATTTGTACTGTAATCTTATTTCTGACAGGATTCGGAAAAACTACAATCGGGTTTTCTGAATCATAAACTACTATACGAATATCACTATATGAATATTCACCATCAAAATCAGTTTGTTTTAACCGATAGTATGAAGTCCCTTCCAGCGGGCTATCATCAACAGCATGATAGGTTGATAATGTATAATTATTTCCTGCGCCATTAATGGTAAATAATTCATAAAACTTAAAATCGGCACCAGCTCTTTCAATAGTGAAATAATCATTATTGATTTCGCTTAATGTTGTCCAGTCAATATTCACAGTCAGGTTTTCATTTAGAAAAGCGTCAAAACTATATAATTCAATTGGCAGAATATCTTCAACCAGCGGACAGTTTGCTTTAGTAGAACCAAATGTCCAGTATTCATCGTTCGATGCATTGGCACAATCAAACTCAACATATTTTTTACCTGCATCATCATATACTTCATAACCGGTCGTTTCTTTCGTCCACTCTGAAGCTGAAACGCCATCATTATTTGCGAGGCAAAGAGCACTATCACGCTGTCCGGCTGTTAAACCCGGGAAATCTTCATCATGATAATAAATCCTTCTTGAAGTGTTAGCACCTGTAACAATTACATGACGCCAATAAAATTTATCGATGATTCCGCCTTTTAAAAAATTATAATTGATAAAATCATAATTAATCGGCTTTAACCAGAAAAATTGGACTTCACTTATATTGGCATTATTACCATTTTGAGTAGCTATACCAAAAGGTCTGCATTCACCATCATTTCCTAAAGGATAAATATAATAACCTGCATTTCTTTTAATATCCCTTGATATAATCCCATCAACATAAGTACTGTTGGAACATGAAATTTCTTTTTTAATATTTTTATGATTCATCAATATTTTTTTTCCTGAATCTAAAACTAAAGCACCATTACTCAATACCAGAACTATACTATCTGAAGGCAATGCGTCATCAAGATCAAGATCATGACTACACTTAGCGCCTTTAGCTCTGTTTAATGTAATTCTTTGCAATTTTTTCATAGCTGCAGGAATACAAAGTGTATCTTTTCCTCCCAGGTCGTTAATTACAAACAATGAAGAGCTGGTGCTTCTGATACTGTCTCTTTCATTTCCGGTAAGGTTTCCTGAAATAGTTAATTGATGTGAACCTAATATTAACAAACCATCATTTATTGTCAGGTTAGCACATGAAGCATTGGAAGTAAGAGTAATTGTATCACCATTATTAATTGTTACATCATCATTTTCATCAGGAGTCCATATTGTTTTACTATCACCTTTATGACCTCCCCATGAAAATATTTCATCCCAATTTCCGGATTGATGCGATATAAATGAACCTAAATTATTTATCATTCGCTTTACACCAACAGGTGGAACTATAGTTGCATTATAATAATTCCCATTTATTTTTGTTTTGATGCAGTACCCGCATAGTGAATCGCCAATAGCAGCGTTATCTTTTATATCATAAGCGAGCCAGAAATAGTTATCTCCTTCTATTAATGGCTGTGGAGTGGCAGCAATAATTTTAAATGTTCCATCTGGTTCTATGCTTGAGCCTTGTACATCAACAGCTCCGAAATATGAAGAATGGCCGGTATAAAATATTTTTGCTTCAGAAATATTATCAGTTGTATTTTGTGAAGATGCCGTTGTTAGATCAAACTCTTCAATATTTAATGGAGTTCCGCAATTTCCGATAGTAGTTATTTTTATTCCTGCAATACAGTTGGCTAATGAACCTTGGACAATATCAGTACTATCAGGATTGAAAGTAAATATTTCGGTAACTGACATTGGCTTTGATTGCTTAACAATACCGAAAACTGTACTTGAAGATATACCATTTATCGAAACTGTTGATGATCCATCCATAAATATCGCAGCCGTTGATATGACCTGATTATTTAATGCTTTTATTCTGATTCCTGAAATTTCAAGAGTATCTTTTTTATTATATAGGCTTCCTGTAGATAATGAAACGTCAATAAATGCAGGCATTACAGTAATTGAAGCATTTATTATATCGCCATTACCATAATAAACTTCGCCAACTCCTGATTCAAATTTATAACCTGCAGGTACATTAAGAATAAAATGAACAGCATTCTGAGATTTGATAAACCCCGAACTTGTATCAGCATCTTCAATAATAGAAAAAGGACTTAATTCAAAATATTCTGAAGTATCGCAAATTGATGTCGCCGTATTACCCGGTATCACATATACCTGACAATAGTTATCAAAAATATCATCTGTCAGCTCTGCATTACAACCATTAATATCAGTAACTGTAACCGTATACTGTCCGGGTAAAACATTTACAATACTATCACCGGTTGAAGAATTATTCCAATTATAATCATAGGGCTGTGTACCGCCGGTTGTATTAATATACATAGCTCCTGTTGAAGAGCCGCAAACAATAGCATGAGTAATACTTTCAACATGAATAATTAATTTTTCCGGTTCCGATAAAATAAAATTTTTCGATGTAATACATCCATAATTATCCGTTACGGTTACTGTATAGTTTCCGGCACTTACATTTTGAACAAATGATGCAGTATTTGAATCTGACCATAAATAAGAAAATGTAAAATGTCCGCCTGTTGTTGAAATATATATTGCACCATCAGTGCTTCCATTACAACTTATTTGATGAATACTGTCAAGGACAACTAAAAATGAATCAGTTGGCATTACTGTTGCTGATTGTGTAGCAACACACCCAACACTATCGGTAACAGTCAACGTATATGTCCCTTCCGTTAAATTTATATAATCATCACCTAACATTGTTCCCGTGGCAGGCAACCATATAAAAGTATATGGTTGAACTCCACCGTTAACACTTGTATGAATTGATGCATCATTAGAATGAATACAAGTTGAGGATACAACTGAATCAATAATAATATTTATTTTAGAATATTCGCTAATCACAATTGTATCTGTATGAACGCAACCATTATATGTAACCGTTACCGAATAGTTTCCGGCTATTGCAGAAATGGTTTGAGAAGTTTCACCCGAAGAGCTCCATGCATATGAAGCACCGGCATTTCCGGCATCGAGTGTAATTGAAGTTCCATTACAAATTATTGTATCGTTACCAAGAAAAACATTTAAGAAGGTGGTTACTCCTACAGAAACATTATTCAATGAAGCAATGCATCCATTTGTGTCTTTTACCATAATATCATAAAATCCATGTGAAAGGTTTTGGAAAAATTGTGAAGTCTGGTAAGTTACGCCACTATCAATTGAAAACATATTCAGTCCACTGCCTCCGGAAACAAATATTCTTATACTTCCATCTGAAATATTATCACAATTTGAATTAACAACATTTACCGAATCAATGATTAATTTTGAAGGTTGGCTTATATTGAAGGTATCTGAAGTGCCACATCCATTAATATCTGTAACACTCAGCAGATAGGTTCCTACAGATAGGTTTTGTCGGTCATCAACAGCAGGCCCTGAATCTGACCATTGATAAGTATATGGTGATATTCCATTTATAACTGAAGTGTAAATTGCTCCATTATTATTTCCAAAGCAATCAATATTTTTTAAACTATCAAGAACAATTTTCGGAGGAAGATTATATATTACATATATAGAATCCGTGTTTGAACAACCTGATGCATCAGTAACTTTTAAAATATACATTCCACTATTATAAATTTGAATATGAGAAGTTGTTTGTAAACCGGGCTTCCATTCAAAACTACAAGAGGCACAATTCCAGCCTATAGTAATGGTATCGCCCATGCATAATGCAGTATCAGCACCTAATGAGACCTGAGGCAAAGCATTAAAATTTAAGTTTATCGTATCAGCAGTAGTACATCCCTCAGCACTTGTAACTGTTACAGAATATGAATCGGGAACTATAACGTTTATAATTTGTGTAGTTTCTCCTGTTGACCAATGATACAAATATGTAACTCCTGAAATGGAAGGAGCGGTAAGCGTTACAGTATCGCCACTGCATGAATTTATATCAGGACCTAAGTCAACAACCGGGTTTGGAACAAAAGTTATTTTTATTGTATCGGAATCCGAACAACTGCTTGTTGGATCTATAACAGTAACAGAATATTGGCCACTGGCTGAAACCACTATTGATTGTGTGTTTACACCTGTTGACCACAAATAAATACTTCCGGGATTCTGTGCATCAAGAACAACCTGTGTCCCCATGCATACAACTTTATCCGTCCCGAAATTTACAGACGGAGTGTTTTTGAAATTTACATTAATTGTATCAGCATCTTTACAACCAAAATTATTTGTAGCCGTAACAGAATAAGTACCAGCTGTTACTAAAATAGTTTGCGTTGTTTCAGTAGTTGACCATAAATATGTTGTGTTCGCATTTGAGCCCGCATCAAGCATTGTGTTTGTCCCTGTACAAATACTAATATCAGAGCCAAGGTCAACTTCAGGCAAAGGATTATAGGTTACATTCACGGAATCAATTCCTGTACAAACCGAACTATGAACAGTTACAATATATACACCGGAAACCAAAGCCTGTATGGTTTGTGTGGTTATACCGGTCGACCATAAATAAGTTGCATCAGGAAAATAACCTGCATCCAATGTGATTAAGTTTCCCATACACGCTGATGTATCATGCCCCAGGCTCACATCTAGAGATGAGTTAAACATTATATTTATTGTATCTCTGTCATAACAACCTGAATTAATATTTGTAGCAGTAACAGAAAAATCACCAGAGTAATGTACATCAATAGAAGTTGATATACTACCTGTAGACCATTGATATGAAACCCCTGAAGCAGTTCCCGCATTCAATGTAATCGTATCTCCCATACAAGCTAAAATATCAGGGCCAAGATTCACGTTTACAGAAGGAGCATAATTTACAATTGTGGAATCAATTTGAAAACATCCTGTATTGATATTTGTTACCGTTAAAATATAAGTTCCTTCAGCAGTAACAGCTATAGCAGGAATATTTTCATTTGTTGACCAATGATAATTATAATTTGAATTATAACCCGGTTCAAGCATTAATAATGTTCCAGGGCAAATTGTAGTATCACTTTTCAGAATTGTATTTGGTATTGGATGAACAATGATATTCATAACAGCAGAATCAATGCTGGGCAGATTAATAGCTATCAGGGTGATTTTATATGAACCCGGTGTATCAAAAATATATGAAGCATTATATTGGTTGCTGAAATTTATATTATTAACACGCCAGACATAATTTGTTGCACCATTAGTGTTATTGACAAAATTAACCAACTGGTGTGCACATATAGTATCGTCAGAAGCAGTGAATGATGCAGCAACACTTTTTATATCAGCAATCCAGTAATCTTCCGCTCCAATATTCATAGCAATATTCCCGTCAGAAGAATTGGAGCTTCCTGCAATAACAGTGCTCATCATTTTTCCGGGACAAACAGAATAGGTCCTATCATAACCTGTCCCTCCAAAAGATCTTGACCATATTAAATTTCCGGCTTTATCAGCTTTAATCGCCCAGCTGTCCCAAGCTCCATGATTTAATGCCACATCACCATCTGATGATAATGTATATCCGCATAAAACATAATTACTATCGGGTGTTTGAATTACCGATGTTCCTATTTCACTATTTGTTCCGCCATATGATTTTTGCCACATCAAATTTCCTGCATAATCAATTTTCACTCCCCAGAAATCCTGCGAAAGGTGATTGCCTGTTACATTCCCATCAAGTGATGATGATGTACCCTGTATAAAATAATTCCCATCAAGTGTTTTAATAATTTTTGAAGGAATATCACTTAAACTTCCACCCAAAGACTTTTGCCATAAAATGGTTCCACTCATACTCATTTTAAATATCCAATAATCTTCAGCTCCTTTATTTTCGAGCACATCATTATCATTGGAATTAGAAGAACATGCAACAATAAATCCATAATCGGAAGATTGAACAACTGATTTTGCTTCATCATTTAATGTTCCTCCCAATGATTTTTTCCATTGCACTCCGCCCAACACATCTGTCTTTACAAGCCATGCATCAGACATGCCTTTATGATCGGTAACACTGGTATCAGACGAATAACTTTTGCCTGCAATTAAAAAACCATTATCGCTTGTTTGAATCACATCATATGCTTCATCAATATCAGAACCTCCATATGCACGCTGCCATTGAACAGCACCTGTTGCTGAAAGTTTAATAGCCCAGTAATCATAATTTCCGAAATGCTGTGTAATGTTTCCATCAATTGAATTGGAATATCCAACTACAATATATCCTGTATCTTTAGTTTGAATTATACATTTTGCTATATCTGTTCCTGAACCTCCTATTGATTTTTCCCAAAGTTTATCGCCATTTTGATTAAGACGAACTATCCAGAAATCCTGGTCGCCATAATTCACTGTAACATCATTATCATTTGAATTTGTTGAACCGGCAATGATATACCCGCCATCAAATGTTTGATTTATGCAGTAAGCCACATCCGACGATGAACCACCAAGTGATTTTTGCCACCGCATTGCACTGCCTACCTGGTGCTGGGCAACAGCTAAAGAGGAAAGCAGTACAAACAAGCTTAAGTATAAATATTTTTTCATGATAAAATAATATTAGAAAACCGTAAGCTTTTTATAAATATTTTTTTCTTTCGTAAAAATTCTTAACCAATATATTCCTGCCGAAATACCGGTAATATCAATTGTTTCAATTTTTGTTTGTAAAATATTTTTTTGTAAAATGATTTTTCCATCAATAGTCAAAACAGAAATTTCTATATTCATATTTGAAAATGGAAAAGCAATTTGAACTTCATCTTTAGCAGGATTTGGATATAGAATTATTTCATTATTAAGTTCTGAAATATTTTTTATTGACGAAAGATTCGACATTTTCACCAACCATAAATCAAGCATTCCGAAATTAGCAGTTACATCGCCATCTGATGAAGTGGTGCTTGATGCTACAACTGCGGTTCCATCTTCCATAAATGTGACTGAATTTGCATCATCAACCAATGTGCCACCAAATGTGGTACTCCACTGAACAGGCCCGCTTGAATTAAGTTTAAGCATCCATGCGTCATGATCTCCTTTAACTGTGGTTGTTATATCTCCATCTGATGATGATGTTGAACCAACAGCATATAAGCATTCATCCGAATTCTGTATAATTGAATATAAATAATCATCTTCACTTCCGCCTACTGATTTCTGCCATTGCACATTTCCTTCTGAATTTATTTTAATTATCCATCCATCAAGATATCCTTTATTTTCTGTAAGATTGCCGTTATCAGAAGCGGAAATGCCATACAAAAGAAATCCTTTATCATTCATTTTTATCATTCCCGATAAATTATCATTTTCATTTCCACCAAAATTTTTCGACCAAATAACATTACCTGTTGAATTAATTTTAATCGCTATAAAATCACAATTCTGAGTAGAGCCGTAATGTGAAAGGATATCGTGATCGTTGGAATAGGTATAACCAGCTATAATAAAGTTATTGCTGTCAACCTCGGCAATTGCTTTACCGTAATCATCAGCACTACCGCCAAAATTTTTCTGCCATAACAAATTTCCATTAGAGCTTAATTTCAGCAACCATATATCAGTTGAGCCATAACTCAATGTTGCATCGCCATCATACGATTCTGTTTGCCCTATAATCCACAAATTACCATCAGCGGTTTCAATAATATTATTGCCGGTTTCATTATCGCTTCCACCATATGTTTTCTGCCAGACTATATCTCCTGAAGTATTAATTTTTAAAATACACACATCAGCATTCCCTTTATTTCCCGTTATATCGCCATCAATAGATTGAGCAGAGCCAACAAGAATAAAGTTACCATCACTGCATTGAATCATTTTATTTACAAACTCACTTAGCGAACCACCATAACATTTTTGCCATTCAATATCACCTGATGAATTTGTTTTTACAACACATACATCGTAAAAGCCATGATTGCCAATTATGTTGTTATCATTCGAATTGCTTGACACTGCAATAAATAAACCACCATCTGTTGTTTTTAAAACAACTGGACCAAAATCGTCTGATGTTCCTCCGTAATTATTTTGCCATTCAATGATTGGCTGAGCATTTAAAAAAAGAAAAATGAAAAATAAAAAAAACGTAAAAATTATTTTCATAAAATATTATTTTTTGTAAAACAATTTCATTAAAACATAAATCAAATATATTAAAAAAATATCGGCATGTCAACTTCTTATATAGACGAATCAATAAAATAAAGGTTGTTTTTATTGTTTCAAAAATAATTAAGTATTATCCTTAATTTTCTAAGTAATCTCCTTAGTAAATTTTATTTTTTATTTATCGGAAAAAGATAAAAGAAATATAATCAGACAATAGGTCAAATTATAAATTAAATAAGGATATTTGCAACCGGTAAAAAATATTTAATTGGCAAAAAAAAGCAGCCCCAATGAACTGGGCAAAGAGAAGATTGGAAGATTACTTATACAGTATTCTATCCCTGCAATTATTGCTACGGCAGCAGCTTCTCTATATAATATTATCGACAGGATTTTTATCGGGCAGGGAGTAGGACCGCTGGCTATTTCCGGGTTGGCGCTCACATTCCCTTTGATGAATATTACTGCCGCCTTTGGTGCTATGGTAGGAGTTGGAGCCAGCGCCATGGTATCCATACGCCTGGGGCAGCACGACAGGAAAGGAGCAACACTTATTCTTGGCAATGCTGTTATGATGAATATCATTTTAAGTTTAATCGTTGCTCTTATTACTCTTGTTTTTCTTGAACCTATTCTATATGCTCTTGGGGCAAGCACAAATACGATATCATATGCAAAAGAATTTATGCAGATAATATTATTGGGAAATGTATTCACCCATCTGTACCTTGGGCTAAATAACATCATGCGTGCATCAGGTTATCCCGGAAAGGCAATGATAACAACGCTTATCACTGTTGCCATTAATCTTATTCTTGCTCCGTTATTCATTTTTGTTTTTAAATGGGGTATACGTGGGGCAGCTCTTGCTACTGTTTGTGCACAGTTGATGGGGACAATAGTAGTAGTTATTCATTTTTCAAAAATTAACAGCTTTGTGCATTTCCTTCCCGGTTACATGAAACTAAAAAAAGTGATTATCAAAGATATTATTTCAATAGGTATGTCTAACTTTATTATGCTTATATGCGCCAGCGTTGTGGTTTCTATAATGAACCTTGCTCTGAAAAAACATGGAGGCGATTTCGCCATTGGCGCTTATGGAATAATAAATAGTATTGCAAACCTCGCTGCTATGGTTGTCATCGGGTTTAACCAGGGAATGCAACCGATTGTCGGATATAATTTTGGTGCAAATAAAATCCCTCGAGTTATCAAAGCTTTTAAACTGACTGTTATTGCCGGAACTATTATTACCAGCCTGGGATTTATATTTGGTGAAATATTTCCAAAGCTGATAGCATCTGCATTTACTACAAATAATCAACTTATCAGCCTGGCAGCAATAGGTCTGAGATTATCATTCATCATGTTTCCTATTGTAGGGTTTCAAATAGTAACATCAAGTTTTTTCCAATCAATTGGAAGAGCAAAAATCTCTATATTTCTTTCATTAACAAGACAGGTATTATTTCTTATTCCGGCACTTTTTATTCTACCAAATTTAATAGGATTAAACGGTGTATGGCTTGCAATACCATCTGCCGATTTCACATCGTCCCTGCTGACTTTTATTGTATTGTGGTGGCAGATAAAAAAATTAAAACGCGGTGATTTCTATATGGAAAAAAGATAAGAATACAATAGGTCATAATAGTTCAATAAAAAACAACTTTATCAACTGTTGCAACTATAAGAAATTCTATAAATTTTATTTATACATAAAAATAGTAAAATCATCCACACCATAATTGGTTATCAGTTTTATTTGTGGAGTAATTTTCTTACAATATTCAATAATGGATTCAGGATTATGCGCAATAAGTAAATCATCGGACTGAAATGTATTACTGTCAAGCATATTAAAAGCAACAGCCTTTGATGCCGAATCGTACATCCGTTTTATCATTTGGAAATAAAATTCGGGATCATCGGTTTTATACGCCATCAATCCGCATGCAAGAATATAATCAGTAACAGGAATTTCGAAAGCAGTAATATCTTTTTGAAAAAAATATGTATTATTTGCATCTTTAAATTTTGCATTAGCGGTATCAATATATTCAGGTATTATATCAATTCCGACATAAATAAAATCATTGAACTTTTTATCGAGAAAAGTTTTTAAATCGCCATAACCGCAACCAAGGTCTAAAATTGTTGAGTAACTCATATCATCAACCCCTGATAATATTTCAAACCGTTTTTGCTGGTCATCAAGATGCCGCCATCCCAGTGCTTCAGGTGAACCTTCGGGAAATACATTTAACCTTAAATAATGAAAATTCACCAAATTCGTTTTCTCTTTTTTTTTTCATTTCTTTATTTCCTTAAATGAACATAATAAAAAAATCCATTTTTTCTTTTTAAAAAACAAAAGTAAAAAATGGACTAAATACGAAGTATAAACTGCGTAATTTAAAATTACATCTTACGGTTTAACTTTAAAGTTAAACTGACCAATATGATCAAACTCACGACGGTTATCAGCTGTACCACCAATTTATTCAAACCTATCTCGATTATTAATACCTGATTTGATTTTTATTTCGGCAGATACATATACGTTCGTTCTACCGAAGAAATTAATTTCCCGTTGCTATCATATTTTTTATAGGAAAGGACATTACCATGAGCATCATATGTATACTTGCAAATAATATTATTTTTTGTATTAAATTCTAAAACATCGTTATATTCTTTCTCAACCATTTTATCACTTTTATATTTATATGTTTCTACTTTTTCTTCACTTCCTTTTATCTCTCTCTTTACAATATTTTTATTTGAATCATATGTATAACATATTTCTTTCTCAACTGAATTATTTGATGTTTTATAAATTTTAATTTTACGAAGCAGATTTTTAATATTGTAATAATATTCGCAAGTAGTATTACTTTCAGAATATTTCTTAAAAATCTTTTCTTCCTTTTCCAATCGCTTTAATGAGTCATAAAAATATTTAGTGTATGTAGTATCAGTAGAACCGCCTATTTCGGCAGAATAATAACTTTGATTAATATAATAATGTTTAACCGAAATCAATAATGTATCGTCATATGTATTTTCAAAAATTTCGGTATTGCTATGAATATCATTCGAAAAAAACAAATAATTTTCTTTCGTGATAACATTCCCAAATTTATCATATTCATATCTGGTGCTGGAATTATCAGAACTATTGGCAGAGTGCTCCATTTGTAGTTCTATTAATCCATCTTTATTATATTTATATTCTTTAATATTTGAACCTGAATTAAAATAAAAAATTTTACCGGGACCATTAAATTTTGCCGTATCGCCTTCGTAAAGAAAATTAGTACAGTAACGTGCAAAATAAATACTGTTATCTTCCAATTCAGGTGAAAATACATTTTCTTTTATTTCAAGTTTTTGTGAAAATGAAAATATAGAAATAGCTGAAAATGCTATAAAAGCTGTTATTCTAAAAAAATATTTTTTCATTATTATTTTATTTATCAGGAATTAATAACAAAGCCAAAATAACAACGAATGCTATTATCACTATCAAAGCTAAAACTGAAAATGGATTTGCAAAATTTATTGTCCATCCTAAATCTTCTATATGTTTAGGAGGAAAAATTCTTTTATCTTTTTTGTTGTAATAAAAAATGCGCCATTTCCAGTTTGCTTTGTCATCATGCCATTCTTTATACAATTTTTGTTTTTGGTTATTCTCTTCCATTTTTGGTTTATTGAAAAAATATTTGAACCTGTTGCAAGCTCAATATATTTATCATTAAGTTACCCCGAATCAGATGCAGCATCTATCAATGAGCTTCATCACTTTGATTTGAATAATATATTAAACTTCACAACAGGTTCTTAAACTTTTTAAAAAGAAAAATACATTTTTATTTTCCTAATGGATTGCTAACAACAGGAATATTTTTTACAACACCTTGCTTTTCTTTTACAATATCCAACTCCTGGAATAAAAGTCCATCGGGTAAAATAAAACTTGCCGGTATACCTGACAAATTATATTCCCAATTATCTAAACTGCCATTAACAGGCTTTACCATTGTATTGTAAACTTGCATATCCGAAGAAGTAGCCAGTAATCGTTTAAATGATTTCGTACTGAGTCCCTGAACTTCAGCAAAACTAACCAATTCCTCGCTTCCGTCGGAAACTTTAACACGATAAACCTGAATTGTTTTTGAAAGATCAATCTTTGGTTTCGATGCACCAAAGTAACTGATGCTGTTTTCATTTTCAATACCAGCTGCATCAGAAACAACTTTTCTTACAATATATGCATATTCCAGATCTTCTTCTTTAGCAGCAGCAATAAGCATTTCTTTTAATTTTTTCTTATCAACGGATGTAACAGGATTATTATTTACCATCTTAATAACTCCTGGACCTGTTACTGTTTTTACTCCACCGTTACTTAATGCAGCACGGGCATGACCATTACTTTGTTTCATTTTTAAAGTTGGTGTTCTATTGCTGAGTAAATTTTTCAACACGCCATTTTCAACAAGCACCAATGAATCCATAGCTTTTACGCCTTCTGCATCTACCACAAAACTACCGACAAGATTTGTATTATTAAAAGATGGAAGTGTTGGAAGTGCAATAATACTGATATCTCTGGAAATTATTTTTTTATTCATCATTGCTTCAAGCGTGTTCTCTTTTATCATATCAGGATATAGACTAATGATTTGCTCACTTCCGACAACAGGTTTTCTTATTGAGATCAATCCATTTACATTGGTAAAAAACTTTTGTACAAAAACTTCTGCAGCTGCCTGACCCTCGAATAATATGGGTCCGCAATAAGGTTCACTTACGGCATTTTTCGATACCAGTTCTGATAAATTTGCTGCCATCTTTTCAACATCAGCAATCATTGTTTTTTCATCAGGTAACTGCGAAATATTTTTACAAAACCATAGGACATGATCATTTAAAATCTCTCCGCTTGGCGCCTGTGTTTTGGCAACTACCTTAACAGATACAACCTGCAAAGGATATTGCGCCGACGTTTCTTCACTGTTAACAAAATATACTTGTCCGTCGTAAGCAAAAACGCTCACATCTGATTGTTGAATTTTAGGATACTTTTTTAAAACAGCAGAAAGATTACGCGCAAGATTTTCCATCTGTGTTTTGCTGAGATTAAAACTTTTGTACGGTGCAAAAGTTGTTGATTTTGTTACTTTACAAAAATCTGATAACTGCTTTTCTTCTTCAGTCAGACTCTGCTGGCTTAATGCAGAACTTTTAGCTTCATAATTTGTGATCGCATCTTTGTAATTATTATCAGTATAAAGCCATAATGCCCTGCGAATATCATTTTTATTATTTGAAAAAGGAACCTCATTACTGAATTCACTCCATGACCAAATATTATTTTCATCGAGATAATTCTCATTAGTCTTTTCATTTTCGCCAACCAGCACACGGTTTTCAAATAAACGGATCGGGCGTTCTTCCGATTTTACAATAGCTCCAAGAATAGCTTTTATTTGCAATGCCTTTGCATCGGAAATACTGTAGCTGATATATTCAGGCGAAAGCATTTTTTCGATTTTCAGGCTGTCCATGCCGCGCTGTATTTCCTGTTTCATGGCATTAATAAATACATTATCCTGTGCCATGCTTAATTTTGCTGTAAATAATATTACAACAATCATCAAATATGTTTTTATCTTTTTCATTTGTTTTTCTTTTTAACAGTTAATAATTACGGTCTGGTTAGGATAGGCAATTTTGTTTGATTCTTTACTTTGCGTTGCGTTTCAATTTGCTTTACAAATAAAGTAGGGCAAACTGTTGACACAGGTACAGAGCCTGATTCAGCTCCGCAAAATCCAGTAAATAATCCGTAATCATCACCAGCGGCTTCAATGTTAGAAAAAATAGATAAAGGAGTACCAACTAAATTAACACCACGCACTAATTCATCAGGTCTTCCATCAACATATATCCTGTATACTTCTACCGGAGTTACATTAAATGCATTGGGGCTGTACCTGCCTGTACTGGTAAAACCTCCAACAGTACTAACAAATAAATATCCATATTCTTTTCCTTGTTTTTTAGCTTCATCAATAAGAGCCTGACGTAATTGTGCTGCTGTTAAAGGTTTATTCGATTCGACAATCATATTCGATTGACGGCTTACTGCCTGCATACCAGCCTGAGCCCTGCCATGTCCATTAGAGTTATTAAAATTTTCAATAGGAGTTCTCGACATTAAAAAGTTTTTCAATATTCCATTTTCAATGATTATAAGTTTTTTCCCAAGCTGTCCCTGGTCATCATATTTATAAGCCCCATTTAAGAAGAAGCCTTTATATTTTGTAATCGTAGGATCGAATGTTATTGTTAAATTTTCGTTTATCACTTTTTCGCCAACTTTTTTCTTGAATGTTTGAGCGTCGCTTTCATCTTTCATACGTTGCCCTTCAATCCTGTGCCCAAATATTTCATGAAAAAAAACGCCTGCTGATGCAGCAGCTAATAATGCAGGGCCTGTATATGAATCAACAACCGGAGCTGTTCTGAGCTTGGTAAGTGTTTCGCTCATTTTTTTTGTATCACTAATGATAACATCATCTGATGGTAAATCATTTGGATATAATCCAAAATAACTTTCATACAACGGCAAATCCATTCCATCATCAGCCTGTGTTTGCCCGTTAACCATCACCCTGCATGTAACCCTGTTTTCGGTAATGCTACTGCCATCTGTTGCTACAAAATATTTTCTTTCAATGATAAAAGAAAAAGTTGCGGAACCTTCAATAATATCCTTATTCTGAAGAAATATTGCTGAATAGCTTTTAATTTTATTTTCCCACAAACTGCTGTCAAATACAATATCTTTTTCATTAAGCGGTGCTTCGTTATATATTACCGGTTTCTCTTTAGTGAAGTCATTCGACTTATCTTCGTCTTCTACCTTCACAGCAATATTAGCCAAAACCTTGGCATACATATCCGCTGATTTACGGTATTGATCATTAGTTTCCTTCCATAATATTTGTTTTACACCTTCCGAAACATTTTCAATTGGAAGGGTTACACCATAATCATAATCAAACCATCCGTAATCTTCTCCTTTTATAGGATGTGAATTATCAAGAGTATCGCTACCTACCCTGACATTAGTACACAACTTACGATTATGCGACCATCCTGATTTAGTAATTTGCCCGAATGATGTTTCAATGTTGTACGCCTTTATATCATTCACGCGATAGGAAATGTAATATGGTGCAACCTTTTCTTTTTTCAAGGTTTCCATATTCCTGGTGAGTTCTTCTTTTAATATGCCCGGTAACTTATCCTGTGAAATTGCCGGAACAAAAAGCATAATTCCAATTAGGAATAAAAACATTTTTTTCATGTGTGTTTGGTTTTGGTTAATCACTGATTAAATTAAAGAACTGTTTTTTTATTAAAATATTTTCCTCTTATTGAATTTTTAATTCATTTTGTATTCATATTTTCGCATCAACAAAGTATATAATTAATTTTTGATTTTCAAAGGACTATTTTATAAAACATATAGTTTTGTTCATAGCTGGTAAGTTTGGGTGTATAACTGGAAATCTATTTTATACCGATATGAATCAAACTTACTAACGATTTATTTTTTTATTGATATGTTCCAGAGTATGATTATGGCTCAATAATAAAAAAGGCAATTAATAAAAATTGCCTTTTCGATCGATAAACTTAACTAACAGGGATAGGATTGCTGCCTATTATTGTTTTTTATTATACTAATTTATGCACATTCTGATATGTAGCCAATCAATGAATCAACACCTTTAAAACTCACTATACTGGCAAACATTTCAACTTTTACTTCATGTTCTTCTTTAACATGATGGGCATTAAACTTTACGTGCAAATTGTCTTGTATTTTACTGAAACAACATTCCATTTTTTCAAGTATATTATTTTTATCGCTGCCGGTAATAAGATTATTAAAAGTTATATTTGAAAAATCAGCTGGCGACAAACCAAATATATTTGCACATTTTTCATTTACAAAATCAAATTTATTTTTGCTATAAACAAAAACACCGGTTAATGGATTATTAATTAATGCATGAAAATCTTCATCGTGTTTCTGCTGCAATCTTTCAACTTTATCAAAACGTGTTTTAATTGATGAATGTAGTTCTTTATAATCAAGAGGGTTAATAATATAATCGTCGGCACCCAGGTTCATTCCCTCTCTTATATCTTTTTTTTCGCCCTGTGCTGTTATGAAAATAAATGGAATAGACGAAGTGGTTTTAATCTGTTGAATGATTTTGTAAAAATCACAACCATTTATATGAGGTATCTTTATATCACATAAAATTAAATCGGGTAATTGTTTTATGGCTATATGCAAACCAGAAATACCATCGTTAGCCGAAAGAGTATTATATCCTTCGTCTTTAAGAGAATTACAAATTTTTTCTCTTAATACAATGTTATTTTCAATTACCAGGATATTTTTCATATTCTTTTCATCAATGTGATGACTTATTTTTTAAATGTTACGAAAAACTTCTATCATTTTTATTGTAGGTCTGACAAACATGTATGGACCATCCATACTTTTACATTCAAGCCATTTATTGCTTATCAATTTGCGAACCACTTTAAAAGAAACAGATTTAGACCTCATGCAATAAGCTGTTGATTTATTACCCATCAAATGATTTGCAACAATGTGCCTGATTTCTCTTCTATAAATCTTTTTCATAGCTTCTGGTTTTAAACTTATTTATCTAAATGATATCTCACGAAATAAATATTCTGATTGCTTTTCTCCATTTTATTTGAAGAATAATATGCATTGACCCCTTCAGAATTAATAATGAAATTATAATCGTCATATGCAGAATTTACGGGAGCCCCAAGATTTTCGGGTGCCGACCATAAACCCTCATCATTTTGAGTAGCAGTAAAAATATCATAACCGCCATAGCTATTATGTCCGATGGAACTGAAACAAAGAGTAGCTCCGTCAGGCATAATGAAAGGGCTTTCCTCGTTCTCAGCAGTGTTAATATCTTTACCAAGATTATATGGCATACTCCATTTTCCATTAGATAATCTTTCAGCAGCCCATATATCTTTTCCGCCATATCCGCCAGACCTGTTGCTGACAAAATAAAGTGTATTACCATCGGGACTTAATGAAGGATTGCATTCAATATTTTTGGTATTAATATTAATTTTTTGTGGATTATAAAAATCATTATTTAAGTTTACACTATATATATCATCATCCATTGTAATAAATATCTCATCATAATTCATTATTTTATTTTCTTCTCTAAATTTTGAATATTCCTTTACGATGTTTATAGGTTTTGTCCATTCGCCCGATGTACTATCATGTTTTGAAAAATAAAATTCCCTGCTTACAATAATATTTTTTTTGCTTTTAATATCAACACAATAAATCAACCCCGAATTGATTTCGGAAATATATAAGGGATATTCGGATGATGTTCCATTTATTAAAGTACTAAGCACTTCCACATCCACACGGGAACTCCATGGTGTTAATATTAGCTGATCATACAACGATACCGGAGGATTGAATGATTTCCCTGTTTTAGTTGTATTTGCCTTTATATTTACCAATGATCCCAGCAAGTATAATATTGTAAAAATTGTGATAAACTTTTTCATGATACTTTTATATTATGATTTATTAATAAGTATAATTGTTTTTCTTATGTAAAATTACATCTTCGGGAGGGGGCAAATCATCAGCATAAATGATGGTTTTTTTAATAATATTGAATGGTAGTGGCTATAAATAGTGAGGCAAAAAAAGTCCCAAGCATCAAGTCCCAAGTCCCAAACTTCAAGTTTCAAATCCCGGGATATAAGAAAATCATTCTTTAACCCTTTTCTTCATTGAATTTTAAAATCGTAATTGATGAATGTGCAAAATTATTTTTAACTCCAAATAGAAGTAATGAAGAAAAGCTATTATTCAAGCTATAATGGTGGCAAATTCCAATAAAAGAAAAAGGGAACACTTTTAATCCGTTTCCCTTGGAATTTGAGGTTTGTAATTTTGAATTTGAGAATTATATCCAGATCCTCATAAAGAACATAAGTACGAATGTTAATGCTGCTTTATATTTTTCATTTATAAAGTTCAATTGTTTTTTACTTAGGAAAAAACGGCCTACGAGGATGATCAAAAGTGCTATCATTTTTTGTGTGTTGGTGTTTACTTTTTCATTGTGTTTGCTAATGTAAAATTACATCTTTGAAAAGGCAAAATCATCAACATAAATGCTGAAATTAATAATACTTTTAAATTGGTAGTAGCTATAAATAGTGAGGCAAAAATCAAAGAACCAAAATCAAAACACCAAGCTTCAAGTTCCAAATACCAAGAGAAAAAGAAGAAGAAAATTTTTAATACGTTTTATTTATCTATGCTTTGAAACCGGGACTTTGAACTTAAGAATTAAAGCCCATTTTATTGATATGTATTTGTTATACCGATGATATAAATGGTATCGGAATTATAATTCAATAAGCCCTTGGCGTATAGCATACATAACCAGGTCGGGGGTATTTTTACATTCGGTTTTTGCTAAAAGATTAGCGCGATGCGTATCGATAGTATGTTTGCTTAAAAACAACTTTTTTGATATTTCAGTTGTCGACAAACCCTGGCATATAAGCTGCAACACTTCTATTTCGCGCTCTGAAAATTTTGATTTGTCAACATCTTTTCCTGTATGCTTTTCTTTATTTTTCCCGGGTTTAACTTCCAGGATATTTCCTTTCAGACATTCTTTCCCTTTGATTTTAACAATAGTACCATACACTTGAATAATAGCAGGCGACTGGTCTTTTTTAAATATTTTCATTTCCGTAGAAAAAGAGCTTTGAATCCCCTTAATACAACGGTGAATTTTTGCCTGTGATTCATCACTTTCATCACCAAAAACCAAATCCTCGAAACTCATCTGGCTTAATTCTTCTTTGCTGTAGCCAAGTATTTCGGAAAGTTTTGAATTAACAAAAGCAAATTTATCATCATAGTATACATATACGCCAACCATAGGGTTTTCAATCAAAGCAAGTAGTTGTTCATCATTCTGCTTTAAATATCTTTCGTGCTTTTCAAGCCTTATCTTTACTATTTTCAATAATTCGGAAAACTGAAAAGGCTTTGTCAGGTAATCATCTGCACCTAATTGCATGCCCTGCCGAATATCATCTTTTTCGTCCTTGCCGGTAAGAAAAATAAAAGGGATGTTAGATAAAGACGGAATTTGCTGAATGGTTCTGCATACTTCAAACCCATCTTTTTTAGGCATTGTAACATCACTGATAATAAGATCGGGGATAATTTCAATAGCTTTCTGTATGCCGGCAACGCCATCCACAGCAGTATGTATCTCGAATCCTTCCTTTTTTAGAAAATTAACGGTTGATTCAAGAACTAATAGATCATCTTCTATAACAAGAATCTTTTTCATCTTATTCAGTATAAAAGTTTATTAACTTTCCACTGATGCTATTTTTATTATTACAAATTTAATTTATTTAACTATATATTTCTACTTTATTCATTTTTTTTTGCATTCATCATTTAAAGTGAATCCTGATCAAATAATTATTGGTAAATAATTACAGAATTTATTATACTGTTATGTTTTTCTAATAAATACTTTCCTAAAATCAAAATCAGCAGACCTTTTATATCAATGGCTTTGAGCAATTATGGCAATACCTGGCATTAGGTTTCAGTTTTGCTCCGCAGGAAGTACAAAACTGCAAACCGGCAGGAGATACAGGCGGGGGTGTAGTATTTTGTACCGATGATGGCGTAGTATTTTGTATCGGTGGTCTTTGCATGTGTTGATTTACGGGAGGTCTTTGTGGCGGATACTGTGGATTGTATTGCTGATTTACCGGTGATATAGGCATTTGTGAAGGATACGTGGGATAAACTTTTATTTTCGGTTTTCGCAATGTAAAATAAAGTACTAGTCCAATAACAAAAAGAATAAGGACAACGCCGCCGATAATAAAAAATATTCCAAAAGACCCTGCTACTGAGGTTTTCTTAGGTATCGGGCATTTGCTGCTGAAAGTTCCGGAAACATTTTCGCCACCTTCATCAATCATATTAAAGGTACCGTTCAGATTAAAATAATCTGCTTGCTGAGTGAAACGCCCATTCATTGTAAAACTTAAATTAAACTGGTCATCCATTCGTCCCCTTTCAAACGTCTGCATTTTCCCATTGCCTGATGCGTTAAAATCATTTGTATTCGCAGTACCTCCACCATTACCTGTTGCCATTACATAGTTGGTTGCAGCTGTACTTGGCTTTGTCATTTTAAACCGAAAATCAACCCTGGCATTATTTCCGTTAATAGTGATAAAGCAACTTTCGTAGCTATATGTAAAATCCTGATTATTAAATCGCATTTCCATAACGTATTTCCCATCATGATTTTGCGCAAACAGTGATACTGTATAGTAAAGTATACTAAAGATAAGCAGGTTAATTTTTTTCATTGACTAAATATTTATAATTAATTCAATAAAATAATTTCTTAAAATATTTTTAATATAAGCATGAATGAATAATGATTATTACAAATATAAATAAATTAATTTATTATTTTACTGTATTTAGTATCGTCAATTATAGCAGACAGATATAGAGGATATGATGATAATAATATTCTCAGAAGAAAAAAAACGGTTCAGGAAATTTATCTGAACCGTTTTGCTTAGTAGCGGGGATAGGATTGTCCGCCTACGGCGAACGGACATTTTTGGTGGACTTAGCAAAGAAAATTCGTCAATCCTGCGGATTGTATGTTTTCTTTATTTTCAACAATTTCTGTGCATGCACAGAATTGCTTCAAATAAAAAAACCGGCTAAGTGCCGGCTTTTCTTTGTAGCGGGGATAGGACTCGAACCTATGACCTTCGGGTTATGAGCCCGACGAGCTACCACTGCTCCACCCCGCAATGTGGATGCAAAAGTAACTATTTTATTAATATTACATAATAAAAAATAAAAATTCCTAAAAAATATTATATCTACTTTTATTCGATATGAAGTCTACATATGTAAAATTCCAAGCCCCCAGAAGTAACTCCTTTGGGCTTGAGGATTGAGACTTGGTACTTCCCTTTATTGTTTTACAATAATTTTTGAAACAGGAATTATTTTTTCATTATCAGCACTGATAACATAATTATAAATTCCGGCTTTGAGTTCAGAAGAACCCAGGTGAATAGAATAACTTCCCGGAAAATATTTTTCTTCTGAAAACTGTTTTACTTTTTCACCAGTAATATTATAAAAAGTAATGTACCCTTTCAATGCATTATCAATATAATATTCAAAACTTATCTCATCATTAAACGGATTTGGAAATACATTAACTGAAAATTTATTTTTATTTTCAATTGAAGAAATATTCACAGTAGCCCCATATACTTCAATGACATCCAGATCGAAACCCACATCAGCAGACGTAACTGTGCCATCGTTATCGTCAACAATTTTTATAAAGCGTGCTTTACTTAATGTTGATAAATAAAATTCTTTTGAACCTGTACCAGTTCCCAGCGAAGTCCACGGACCATCCATTGATTGCGAAGCATAGCACGTATAACTTTCAGCAGATATATCGCCTTCATATACTTTGAAATCATTTCCCGAAATATTATTTATTGACAGCAGCATATCTACTATTATCCATCCATTTTTCCCGATCGAATAATTGATTTTATCCGTTGCGCCAATTACTGAGGGCGTATTTGCTTCATCGGCAGTATTGTTATTTGGAATATTCACTGCAGGAACTTTATAATTATAACTTCCATTTGCAGGTTCCATTTTTATATTGATAACGGTGGAACTTGCTGAAGAAACTACAACACCTGTAATGGTTCGCGTTTGATAACCATTTGCAACAACTTTAATGGTATATGTTCCTGCAAGAACAAATTGAATAACATCATCCCGATGTAATTTTTCTCAATATTCAAATACCTGTTGAATCAGGCTTCGATTTATTTGAGAAATTAGATGTTCATGCAAAAGTAATTTTTGTTACGGCTTATGATGAATATGCATTTAAAGCATTTGAAGTAAATGCACTGGATTATCTTTTACTGGTTCGTTTAAAAAATTCCATTAAAAGACTTTTTGCAGATCCCAGGATAGATGAATCGTTAAAAAATAAACTCACAATTGATGACCCGTTATTCCTGCTTTTTAATACTCATCATAAATTTCTTAAAATAAATTCTATCATTTATATAGCATCATCCAGGGATTATTCAGAAGTTCACCTGTCGAACGGACAACATGGGTTAACCGGCAAACCTATGCATGAATGGGAAGACCGCCTGCCTGAAAATGATTTCACACGCATTCATCGTTCTTCGATTATCAATATGAATTATGTAGTTAATTTTGAGAAATATTGGACACACCCCAATCATGTGCATCAAGAAAAGCAACCTCTTCAACAGGAATTCCTGTTTTCTGAAATCGTTCGGCAACTTCACTCATTACAGCACATCCAAGACTATGAACTATTAAATGTTTTGGAAAATATTAAAATCGCCTTGCCTGTATCCCCTAAGTGCTGCAAATAATGCTGAACCGGCGCCTTCGGAATAACCCTCAATCAAATCGTTGCTTTCGGGCATCCAGTTAAAAACAAGAATATTATTTCTTCCTTCACCAATGAAATAATCAAAATTTCCTGTAAGACGGTTGTATATTCTAATAACAGCATCACCCTGTCGTTCCCTTAAAGCAACGGCCATTTGAAGCATCCATGAATTTAACACATCTCCGGAAGTATTGTAGCCATGAGAAATTACAGTTGTGGTTTGAGAGAATGAATTCTTCATCATGAATAAACACAAAAGAAGCAGGATGTATTTTCGTTTTATCATGATTAAATAAATATGCAGTTAAACAAATATAAATACAATAATTTAATATCATTAAATATTTAACATTCTTTATTTAAAGAACAAACATGATATACCTATACCGAACAAGTTAAATTACAATTTATTTTTATAATTTTTTCAGTTCACGAAAAGTCGGGATAAATAGGCATAACCCGTTCTAAAATTTTTTCAGTAGCTGAGGCAACATGATTAGAACAAGTATAATTCAATTTCTGCTTTAATAAAAATCATTTCCATTATTTCCTATATTTGCCAATAAACTAAAACATTTATGAGTCATAAATCAGGTTT
The DNA here is from genome assembly GCA_035353855.1 of Bacteroidales bacterium. Taxonomy (NCBI): domain Bacteria; kingdom Pseudomonadati; phylum Bacteroidota; class Bacteroidia; order Bacteroidales; species Bacteroidales bacterium. Next base: position 98,246 of record DAOQAK010000003.1, read on the forward strand.
TGTAAATATTATAGGCAGCCCGAATGTAGGCAAATCAACATTAATGAATGCATTGGTTGGCGAAAACCTTTCTATCATCACACCTAAAGCGCAAACCACACGACATCGTATTTTAGGAATTTTAAATGGTGAGGATTATCAAATTATTTTTTCCGATACTCCAGGTGTTTTAAAACCACATTATAAGCTTCACGAATCGATGATGAAGTTTGTTGAAGGAGCATTTCATGATGCCGATATTTTTTTATTGGTTACCGAACCTGGAGAAAAAGCTGAAGAACATCTTGCTCTTGAAAAATTGCAAAAATCAGAAGTTCCTGTTATAGTTCTAATAAATAAAATCGATCTATCCGACCAGAAATCCATCGAAGAAAAAATAGGTGAATGGTCAAAATGTATCCCCAATTCACAGATTATTCCTATTTCAGCAAAGCATAAATTTAATCTTGAAAAAATCCTTGATGTAATAATTGCCAACCTGCCGGAAAATGAACCTTTCTATTCTAAAGAAGAACTGACAGATAAACCTGAAAAATTTTTTATTGCAGAAATTATCCGTGAAAAAATATTTTTACATTATCAGAAAGAAGTTCCTTATTGCTCAGAAGTAGTTATTGAAACTTATAAAGAAGAAGAAAAAATAACACGGATAAGAGCCATCATTCATGTTGCACGTAACTCCCAGAAAGGAATAATTATCGGCGAAGGCGGAAAAGCATTGAAAATAGTGGGAACTGAAGCACGTAAAAGTATGGAAGAGTTTTTACAGAAAAAGGTATTCCTTGAAATCGTTGTTAAGGTAAGCAAAGACTGGCGCGACGATCAATCGCAACTTGATAAGTTTGGGTACAATCCGAAATAAAAATAATTTAAAATAAATAGCGCGCGCCCTGCGGGCGCGCGCTATTTATTTTATCACTTACTTTCCGCAACATCTCTTCTTTTTCTACGCCATCTTCTAATCCATCTTACGATAAAAAATACAATAATAAATATTACTAACCACAATGGCCACATAATAATTAGTCCGATAAAAAATAACTGCACACCTTCCCAACCATCTTTAAAACCTTGTCCTATTTTATAAAAGAAACCCGATTCAGGTTCAGCAGTTGTTTTTGATTCCAGCTTTTCATAAAAATGAAGTCTGATAGTGCTATAAGTTACCTGATCGTTTAAATATTTTAAAACACCTTCTGTTGCTTCAATTTCTTCACGTATTGCTCCAAGCTTTTCTTCAATCCCAATAATATCAGTAACCGTAGTGGCTTTAGCCAGTATCTCCTTATACCTTGTTTCAACTTCTTTCTTCGACTTCAGGCGACTTTCATTATCTATATAATATGTTGTTACATCTTCCATCTTGACTTTCTTGTAATCTGTATAAATAGATTGTTCCAGTAATTTATCAATAATGTCATCAAAGCCATCTGTTTTAATACGTATTACCATATCATCTTCAATACTGGAAGTATTGTTTGTTTGATCATCTGACGAAACATACGCATCGCATTTTTTTACAATATCCAATATTGCTTTTCGGCTATCCTTAATATTCTTAACACGCATAGAAACTCTGGCTGTTTTAATAATTTTCGAAGGATTTTTTTTGTCTTCAGTAGTAACGGTTTTAAAATTTTCATTACCAATTGAAGTCGATATCTTGGCTTGATTAATACATGCCACTTCCGGAATCGGAGGAGAACACATATAACTTTTTTCACTAACATTATCTGAACCAACATCCGTTTCAGTATTTGGCGGCAAGTATTCACATGCTAATGTGCTGTTGTAACTTTTTGAATTTTTTCCTGAGCATCCAGAGAGCTGGAAATAACCAATAATAATTGCAGCAATTATTACCGGCAAAACTAATTTTGTTTTCATAGGAGAGAAATTTTTCGTTAATAAAGGAAAGAACTATAGAATTAAAAAAATTTGGAAGGAACTTTAATTTAATAACGCTAATTACTTCCTTTAATTGTATAGTTCAGGAAAAAGATTCATTTTTTTATGATTTCCATAAAATTTTATTTTTTGTACCTTGCAAATAAAACAACAAATCTTAAAAACATTTTTATATGAAAATCCCATTTTTAAGAACAATGATTAAAGGAACAAGAGTTACCTTCAGTCGCTTTGCCCCGGCAATCTTTTCAGCAATTACCGGAACTGTATTCGCAATAATCCTGACTTATTATGATGAAGATATATATCATTACGAACATTTGTTTCGTTATATTTTCTGCGCTGCTATTGGATTACCGCTATTAATTGCAATACGATTATTTTCTGAACGAAAAGAAATCCCTGTAAAATCACAAATAATGTATTACCTGATAGCATTCATTTTATTGGCAGGATATTTCTTCACACTACCATTACATATAAATACCATAACATTTTTAAGGTTTGCATTATTAATTATTGCAATGCATTTATTGGTGTCATTTTCAGCATATACCGGCAAAAAAGAAATAAACGGATTCTGGCAATTTAATAAAGCGCTTTTTCTCCGCTTCCTTACTTCTGCCCTGTTTTCTTTTGTTTTGTTTTTAGGCTTATCGCTAGCAATATTAGCAATAGATGAATTATTTTCTGCAAATATCGACGAACGATTTTATTTGCGTTTATGGATTATTATAGTCGGTATTTTTAATACCTGGTTTTTCTTATCCGGTGTTCCTTTGCATATTGAAAAACTTGATTCTGTTAGTGATTATCCAAAAGGTTTGAAAATATTTACTCAATATATTTTGCTGCCTTTGGTTTTAATTTATTTCGTTATTATTTATGCATATACTTTTAAAATCATTATAACATGGCATTTCCCCAGTGGATGGGTTTCCAATCTTGTTTTATTCTTATCAATATCCGGGATTTTTTCATTGCTTCTTATAAATCCAATTAAGGACATGGAAGAAAATAAATGGATTAATACTTTCCGGCGATTGTTTTATATCTTTCTTTTACCAATGCTTATATTGCTCGCCATTTCAATATGGAAACGAATTGACCAATATGGTGTAACCGAAAACAGGTATTTCATTGTAATAATTAATTTATGGCTTGCATTCATAAGCCTGTATTTTATTTTCAGTAAATTAAAAAATATTAAAATTATTCCAATCACACTTTGTTTTCTTTCTTTATTTACATACTTCGGACCATGGAGTGCATTCAGTATTTCGAGAAAAAGCCAGCTGCATCAATTAGAGAATGTTCTTACCGATTCAAAAATGCTTAAAAATGGCAAGATTCAAAATGCCCCGTCAGACCTTACATCCACCAAAAAACATAAAATAATAAACTTGTTTTTTTATTTCGATGAAAGAAATGAACTAAATGAATTTCAACCATGGTACAAACAAAATATTGATTCCTTATTGGCATCCGATAGTTCCAGGTGGTTTCATAAATCGGGCAAACTACTGGATTTAATAGGAATTGAAGTGAATGAATATTTTACACGAAATGAAAAAGACAGCACATCGGAAGTGTTTAACTTCAATGCTGACATTACAAATATCGACATTCACGATTTTGATTTTATGATTAACTATCATTCAAACGACAATGCATTCATGGACTTTACAACTTATACTAAAAATGAAAATGAAAAACCAGGTATAAAATTAAACGATAGATATAATCTTGATATTAAACTGAACGACAAGAATGGAATGCTTTCCTTCATCAGTAATAACAAGACAATGATTGACATCTCGCTATCATCAATTCCTGCAATTCTTAAAAAATATAAATCAAATCATCAAAAGGAAAAATATAATTCCGCTCTTCCAATTGAAGCAATGACTTTTGAAAAAGAAAATAAAAATATCAGACTCCGAATTTATATCAATAGGATTGATGGCTGTATAAATAAAAACAAAACCACATCATTTTCTTATATAAGCGCATGGATACTGGTTAAATTTAAAATGGAAGAAAAATAAATGAAGAACAAAATTTATAAAACCATATTCTGGGTTACGCTTTTTGCAATTGCAATGGGCTTTATGGAAACCGCTGTAGTTGTGTATTTGCGGGAAATGTATTATCCCAACGGGTTTTCGTTTCCATTAAAAATTATTGATTATAATATTGCCATCACCGAATTTTTTCGCGAAATAGCAACGTTGATAATGCTTATAGCTATTGGCATAATTGCCGGAAGAAAAAATACCGAACGTTTTGCATTTTTTATTTATGCATTCGCTATTTGGGATATTTTCTACTACATTTTTCTGAAAGTGATTCTCAACTGGCCTGAGTCATTACTAACATGGGATATTTTATTTATGGTTCCTGTAACATGGGTTGGACCTGTTATAGCCCCGGTAATAAATTCGCTCACTATGATTTTACTTGCATTCATTATAATCCATTTCACAGAAAAAAATGGTGATGCAAAAATCAATAAATATGAATGGATGCTTTTAATTACAGGTTCGCTGGTAATAATATTTTCTTACACTCAGGAATATATGAGTTACATGTTGAATAAATTTTCATTTGCTGAAATGCTTGGTATTTCTGGGAAACAGGAAGTAATAAATTATGCATGTAACTTCATTCCAAAATATTTTAATTGGTATATCTTCTGTCTTGGTGAATTGATGAACCTTTCAGCAATTTATCTTTTTGCAAAGAACAATAAAAAAATCCCTGTCGGCTAAAACAGGGATTTTTTATTAAGTAATTTTTATAATTATTTTGCGGAAACATAATGTATTTCAAAATTACCACTTGCTCCTGACACCCAAAATTCATTTGAAGTAAGCCTTAAGATAGTCCATTCAGAACCTAAGTAAACAATGGTTTCCTTTTTATCACCCCATTCCCATTCAGAATCACCTGTTGCTGCAAACCCCGACATAGTGCCAGTTTGAATTACTTTCCCATCGCCCTTAAATTCAATAGTATAACCATCGCTACCGTTTGTTGAAATCCCAAGAGTAAATGTTTCTTCAACCTTCCAGGTATTTACAAGGCTCATTTTTTAGGCCATGCGCTAATAGTAGGGTCATCATCATACTTCTTACATCCGGCAAATGTAACAACCATAAATGCCACCAATACTAATAAAAGACTTTTTGTTTTCATCGGTTTTGAGTTTTTGTTTTAATTTAACTTCATGAAAAATTATAATGCTTACTGATTCGTTTTTTTATATCCCAAATACATTTTAATCCTTTTTTAAAAGTAACAAAATCACCGGCTTTTATTGTATAGTTTCCGTCATCAGTATGTACATCCACTTCTCCTTCAAGTATAAGACATTCTTCATCACTGTCATAATACCAGTCGAATTTTGAAACTTCTTTATTCCATATTGACCACGATTTGATTTTTCGTTGTTGAATTTCGGATACTGAGAGTTTTTGTATAATAACTTTAGCCATATAGTTTACTTATTAGTGTCAAAAATAATGTAAATTTACATTCAAAACGAAAACCATTTAATAATTTTATGATTTTAACATTAATGGCTTTAGCAATTGCGCCGGGAATAGCAATAATATTATTTATTTATTATAAAGACCGGTTTGAAAAAGAACCTTTTTCTTTATTATTAAAATGTTTCCTGTTAGGGCTGCTGACAATTATTCCTCCCATTTTTATAGAAACTGCAGGCGTCCATTTCAGTCCCGAATTAAGCGGCAATGCATTTCATACTATAATCTATGCGTTCTTGTTTGTTGGTCTTAGTGAAGAATTCTCAAAATTTTTATTATTACGAATTTATCCTTACCGAAGTAAACATTTTAATGAACCCTTTGATGGTATTGTATATTCGGTAGTTATTTCAATGGGGTTTGCAACTGCCGAAAATATTTTATATGTTATTGACAATGGTATTGGAGTAGCTCTTACACGCATGTTTACTGCTGTTCCGGCTCATGCTGCATTTGGTGTGTTAATAGGATTTTATGTTGGGCTTTCTAAATTAAAAAAACATAATTTCTGGTATTTGTCCATTGGATTATTTACTGCTACAGCAGCACATGGATTTTATGATTATTTTCTTTTCCAGAAAGATGTTCCCGGAATGCAGATATTTTCATTTGTTTGTTTAATTTTTATCATCAAGCTTTCATTAAGAGCAATAAGAGTACACCGAAAAAATTCTCCATTTAATCCCAATAATAAAACAGATATCACTGAAAACGCCGGTTAGTTTTATCATTTTTTTACTTACAACATCTTCCATTAATTTATTTTTACTCAATCTTAGCAATAGAGAATAAACCTTTTCATTATCGGTTATTGGTATTAATGTAATTTTAATGTATGCTTAATAGAATTTTAATACACTTAAAATTTTTCAGAAATAATTTTACGTTTAACAATAAGAATTTTGAATTTTAATAATAGCTTATATGATAAAAAAAATAATATTCACAATATCATTTGTATTTGTAGCAACAACATTGTTACAGGCACAATGCGATCCCGACACCACTTTCACTTCTCCGGGAGTATACCCTGATACTGCTACAAATCTCCCTTTATGCTATGCTACGCTTCCATATTCCGGAGTAATTACAACGGTAGTTCCTGTTGATACTAATTCCATGCCTGTAGATTCCATGGGAGTAATAAATGTTACCGGGCTTCCTGCAGGTTTTAGCTGGGCTACCAATACACCATCGCATTTCTGGCATGGAGGAGAAACCGGATGCTTTGTAATATCAGGCACAGCATCGAATGAACAGGTTGGAACTTATCCTCTAAAAATTTATGTAAATGCATATGTAATTGGATTTCTTACCCGCGATACTGTTCTGGGATATAAAATAATTATAAAAGACTCTGCTTCCGGCGTTATCGATGAATTTAATATAGAAGATAATATCTCAATAAATATATATAATAATCCATCCGGGAATTCGGTTACTATTACTGTTCACTCTTCATATGATTTAAAAAATTCTTTTGCTATAATTACTGATATCACCGGAAAAGAATGCAAGCGTTTTGATAATCTTTATGGGAAAGAATACATACTAAGTAAAGGAGGTCTTTCAAAAGGCATCTATATTTTTTCCATTTTTGATAAAGAAAAAATAATTGCTAAAAAGAAAATTGTAATAGAATAAACGGATAGCCTAATCCGTATTTTATTGAACCTTTATTTATTTTAAAACCTTTTAACCATAGAAAAGTTTTTATAAATAAATATCTTTGTACATTATCATTCAATTTGAAAAAGCATGAAATTCTTTTACTCTTTTTTATTTTTTATAACCTTGTCTGCTTTTACAAATGCTCAAAAAACAGCTATTACCGGAAAAGTAATTGATTCAAAAACCAAAGAACCACTAGTTGGCGTTACTGTTGTTGCTGATGATATCAATGCCGTTTCAACTGATATTAACGGATTTTACACACTTGTTTTAATAGCAGGCAATCACACCATAGCTTTCAAATATATAGGCTACACTACCGAAATAAAAAAAATCAGTATCAAAGAAGGGGAACTTCAAACAATCAATATTAGCGTTACACCTTCATTAAGCATGCTCGACGAAATAGTTGTAAGCGCCGGAAAATTCGAACAAAAAATGTCGGATGTTACTGTTTCTATCCAAACAATTAAACCAAGCATGATAGAAAATAACAATACAAATTCCATAGAAACTATAATTAATAAAACGCCGGGAGTAATCATCATGGATGATCAGGCAAGTATAAGAGGAGGCAGCGGTTACAGCTACGGCGCAGGAAGTCGTGTTTTATTGCTTGTTGACGATCTTCCTATGCTTTCAGGTGATGCAGGTGATGTAAAATGGGATTTTGCTCCTGTGGAAAATATTGAACAAATAGAAGTCATTAAAGGTGCCTCTTCGGCATTATACGGATCTTCGGCACTAAATGGAATTATCAATATCCGCACAGCTTATCCCGGTAACAAGCCTCAAACTAAAATTATTGTCAATACAGGATTATACAATAACCCCCGGCGAAAAGAAATTATATGGTGGGGAACTGCTCAGCCAATTTTTGCCGGAACACAATTCCTGCATTCAAGAAAAATAGGTAATTTCGACCTTTCTGTTGGAGCCAATTTATTTTCAGATCAGGGATACAGGGAAAATAATAACAGGCAGAGATGCCGTTTCAATATCAATACAAGATACAGAGATAAAAAGATAAAAGGGCTTAGCTATGGATTAAATGCCAATATGATGAATGTAAAAGGAAATGAATTTTTATTATGGCATGACGGAGATTCGGGAGTTTACAGACCTTCAGAAAATTATTCTCAGCAAATGAACAATAGCCGTTTAAATATTGATCCGTACATAGTTTATTATAATGATAAAGGAAATCGTCACAGTTTAAAAAGCCGGTTTTATCAGATCAATAACAATAATAATACAAACCAGTCGACACGTACTTATTTGTTTTACGGAGAATACCAATTCCAGAAACACTTTAAAAAAGGTCTTACAATAACAACAGGTCTTTCGGGAACTTATAATTATGCTGTTTCGGACCTTTATGGTAACAAAAATCATTATGTATCAAGCGAAGGATTATTTGCACAATTTGATAAAAAAATAAACCTATTTACACTTTCATTAGGTGTAAGGTATGAGATATATAAAATGGACCAGGATCAGGATAATTCAAAACCGGTATTCCGAACAGGACTGAACTATGAATTAACCAAATCAACTTTTTTAAGAGGTTCATTCGGACAAGGTTTCAGGTATCCTTCCATTGCAGAAAAATATATTACATCTTCTGTTGGAACTCTTAAAATATTTCCAAATGATTATTTACGTCCCGAAACAGGCTGGAGTGCAGAAATAGGTTTTAAACAAGGTTTTAAAATCAGCAGTTGGTTTGGTTATATTGATGTTGCCGGATACTGGACTCAATATCACGATATGATAGAATTTACTTTTGGGCAACACTATCCTGATTCATTAAATATTATTACACCAACCTATCAGCAATTTATTGATTATACAGGATTCAAAGCATATAACATCAGCAATGCTCAAATAAATGGTATAGATATTACAATGATCGGAGAGGGAATAATATTTGGTCTGCCTACTACAATAATGGCAGGATACACTTATACAAATCCTACCGACCTGGATATAAAAAGAGATTCGCTAAAATCCGGCGGCAGCAATGTTCTTAAATACCGGTTTTATCATTCGGCAAAAATTGATTTTGAAATTTCATACAATAAGATTACTGCTGATATAAGTATGAACTATCATAGTTTTATGATCAATATTGACAAAGCTTTTGAAGATACTTTACGTTCGCCAAATGGCACACCATTATATACTCTCGAAAATGGGATAAAAAAATATATCATGTTTTTGCCAGGGTTAAAAGAATACCGCAATAAGCATCATACCGGGGACATCGTTTTTGATGCAAGAATTTCTTACCAGTTTACAGAAGAATCAAAAATATCAGTTATAGCAAAAAATGTTTTTAACAGGGAATATATGTTACGTCCCGGCGATGTACAACCTCCGCGAAGTATAGCTATTCAATATACCATGAAATTTTGAAATCAAAAAAAAACATATTAATCTGTCCGCTTGATTGGGGTCTTGGTCATGCCACCCGCTGTGTGCCAATTATAAAAGAATGTATACATCAAGGAGCAAATGTCATTCTTGCGGCAAGCAACCGACCATTAGCCTTTCTGAAAAAAGAATTTCCAAATTTAACCTTCATTGACTTTCCCGGATACAATATAAAATACCCGGAAAACGGGAAAATGGTATTCTCTATGCTTAAATCAGCGCCGGGAATATTGAAAGCAATTAAAAATGAAAAGAAAATACTTGAAAAAATTATTCATGATTATAATATCGATATTGTAATATCTGATAACCGGTTTGGATTGCAAAGTAAAGACGCATATTGCATTTACATAACACACCAGGTTATGATAAAATGCCCACCATCACTTAGTTTCCTGGAAAAATACCTATATAAAATACATCGTTCATATATTAAAAAATACGACGAATGCTGGATCCCTGATTTTGCAAATGGAATAAATCTTTCAGGTGATTTATCACATAAATATCCTGCTCATAAAAACACTTTTTTTATACAACCGCTTAGTCGATTCAACCTGTTAAAGCCGGAAGAAAAAAAATCGGATAAAAAATATGATGTGATTGTTGTTCTTTCCGGACCCGAGCCACAACGAAGTATATTTGAAGAAATCGTCCTGGAGCAGGCAAAAACAATGAACCATATTAAATTTCTTTTTGTCAGAGGAATCACTGAAGAAGTACAGGATATAAAACAAAAGGAAAATATAAGCATGGTTTCACACCTTGAAACGGAAGCATTGCGAAAAGCAATGATTGAATCCGGATTGATTATATGCAGGCCCGGATATTCAAGCATCATGGATATTGTGAAGCTGAATAAAAATGCTGTTTTCGTTCCTACGCCCGGTCAAACAGAACAGCTATACCTTGCAGGATATTTTCTTTCCAGAAATATTTTCTATAGTACGAACCAGGAAGATTTCAACCTCGATAACTGTTTGTTAAAATCCTACTATTATAAAGGCATTGGGTTGATATATAATTCGAATATTCTTTCCGAAAGGTTAAATTTTTTGCTCAATCAATGATTTTTTGCACCTTTGCCGCTTAAATACTTATCATGTTTTCTTTTCTTTCAGAAGATAATATATACAAATTCATAAAATTTGGAGTTGTAGGATGTTCAGGAATGGTAATCGATTTCGGGCTTACTTATCTTTTTAAAGAAATTGTAAAAATTCAAAAATATATAGCAAACACAATAGGTTTTTGCACCGCAGCAACAACAAATTTTTTCCTGAATCGGATCTGGACATTTCACAGTACTGACCCTGCAATTACCTACCAGTTTTGTAAATTTTTCTTTATAAGTCTTATCGGACTTGGCATTAACACTTTTGTTCTGTGGATACTTGTAAGTAAATACAACAAGAATTTTTATCTGTCAAAACTTTTTGCTATTGGTATAGTTTTGATCTGGAATTTTTTTATAAATCTTTACTTTACTTTTTAAGAAAGTTATTTCTTTAACCCATCGGTTTTAAAGCTCAGCGGCAGCAGGTCTTCTACTTTTTCAGCAATCAGTACTTTGCTTTTATGGCCATGCATAATTATTCTAATCTGCTTGCCATAAATATGTTCGTATTCCGAAAGCACTTGCCTGCATGAACCGCATGGTGTTACCGGAAAATTCACTTCAAAATCATCAGAGAATGCAGTAATTGCAATAGCTTCGATAGGAACGCCGGGATATTGCGTAGATGCAGCAAATAGGGCAACCCGCTCGGCACATAAGCCCGAAGGATATGCAATATTTTCCTGGTTACTGCCGATAACATCAACATCATTTTGCAAACGTACAGCAGCACCAACATGAAACTTAGAATACGGAGCATAAGAAGCCTTGGTAGCTTCAATAGCCTTCAGAACAAGAGCTTTATCCTTTTCCGGTAAACAATCAACGGATTCGTATTCCTGTATAATTGTTTTAAATTCTATATTTTTCAATGTATGAATTTATTTTACAAAATTATGATTTTTCTAATATTTCATTGTGTTTTTCGTTCATTACCTCATCATTGAATTTTCTTCCAAACAATAACAACGAATTAAAAAACGCATATAAAGTAAGGCCTATCTGACTTTCAATAGTATCTTCGGTAAACATTGAAATAAAAATTATAAGGAAGAAAATCAAATAGAAAAAATTGGTTCTGTATTTTTTTATAAAAATTGGAAATAGAATTACCAATAAGAACCATAAAAATCCAATAATTCCAAATCCCACAGCAATAGAAAGAAACTGATTATGCGAACGCAATCTCCACTTTTCATCCAAACGGGTTTGCATATCTTCATATTGTTTTTCAAATGCTTCATTCATATCCCCTGTACCCACACCAATCAGATAATTTTTTTCAATAATCAGCAATGATACTTTCCAGTATTCATATCGCTGCAATAGGCTATGTCCATTGGGATCATTGGTTTCCCTGTAATTCTCAATTTCCCAAAGTGTTTCATAAATGCGTGATTCCAATGAATGTAGCTGCAATAAATTAACATCAGCTATACCATTTTCAACTGCGTTAACCTCTGTATCGGTAAGCATACTAACACCTACCGAATCCTTTCGTAAACCTTTAGATGTAAGAAATCTTCTCAAAGTATATTTTATACCCTGACCTTTTTTGTCCGTTTCATCATATTTGTAATTACTTCTTTTATTCCATTCTTTACGAATCTCCGGTTCACAAATATATATCCACACATAATATCCATTTTCCACATCGTTGCTTAAAGTGTCGTGATCGTAACGATTTCCGGAAAGAGTATACAGCTCCAGGTGCTTTTCCTTTATAACAGGTTTAGTAAAATATGTTTTATAAAAGCTATTTATATAAAAAAATAAAATTGTTGGGATCAATATTATAATAAAAACAATTCCCACTTTTAAGAATGTTCTTCTTTCTCTGAATACCTGAATTATCAATAGAATTAAAAAACAAATGAATAAAATAATCAAGCCGGTAAATGATTCAAGAATAATTAAAAATATAACAAACCATATTACCAGTAATGCAAAAAGAATTTTAATGTATCGTTTATGATTTGTTTTAAAAATAAAATATAACAGTGAAAAAACAGAAAAACAAATAAGAAGGCTTAGCCTGATATGCGACACAAATACACATATATCGCGAATATCGGAAAATTGCATGGTAAAATAATTATACATGCTGAATAAAGTGGAAATAAAAGCAGAAATAATGGTTACCAAAATTAATGCATGGAATTTTTTATTATCCAATTGTTCAGATGTTGAAATGATAAACGGTAAAAGTAATAGTGGAAATTTTATTCTTAAATCTTTAAATGCATAATCAAAATCGCTTGTATAGATAAGTCCCAGCAAATGCAGTAAAAAAAGTGATGAAATGATAAGGGCTGTTTTATTTTTAAAAAAACTTTGTATCCTTAACCGGAAATTCCCTCCCCATAACCACGAAATTGCCAATAAGATTTCACCAATACTGATGCCTGCTTTTGATAGAGGCAATCCTGCTGCTATAATACAAAGGCTAAAAAAATATAATTCTTTATTTCCGAAACGAATCCCGTTTTTCATCAGCACGTTTAAATGATTTTATTTTTCTTTATTCAAAACAACACTACCATCAAGTATTCCGGAAAACTTTTTTGTATCATTAAATAATTCCTGTGCTTTTTTTACTTCAGGATCGGTTAAAAGTGATGCCTGTATTTGTCCTTTCTGGAAATAATAGCGTGATACAATCTCTATTCTTAATAAATCTGTTATTTCATCTTTATATTTTTCCAAATCTTCTTTTTTGTTATGCATCATTTTATTTTTTAATGCTTCATATTCTGTTGCAATATCATTATAGTATTTTTCATCTTCAGCATTTTTCTTCAGTTCAGCCAACGATGATTCACTCGCTGTTGTATAATCATAATCCTTATCGGCTATATATGAAATAAACTGTTTGTAAATTTCATCTGTGATTTTAAATTCATTAACAGGAGCAATACTTTCGTGCTGACTTCTGAATTTCGTAGCAAAATTGAATACAAGGAGTTTGGTAACCAGGCTTGCAGCAATGTCGCTATATTCATAGGGTTTAATATACATATCCGGCTCAATTCCTCCTCCATCATATACAGTGCGTCCCTTCTTGGTTTTAAATGCCACTTTCAGTGAGTCGGGAATTTTTGCCACACTACCATCTTCATTTTTCTGAGAATAATCAATTGCCTGAATGCAGCGGCCGCTGGGAATGTAATACTTTGCAATAGTAACTTTCATTTTAGTATTGTATGAAAGCGATACCACGTTTTGCACAAGACCTTTTCCGTATGTTCTCTCGCCTATTATAACACCACGGTCGATATCCTGTATTGCCCCTGCAACAATTTCTGATGCGGATGCGCTGCCCCTGTCGACCAGTACCACAAGAGGGATTTCGCTGTCGGCAGCATTATTCAGGGTTTTATGTTCGGTATTACGTACTTTCACTTTTCCTTTTGTGCTAACCACTAAAATATTTTTATCAATGAAAATATTGACAATATTAACTGCTTCATTAAGCAATCCTCCGCCATTTCCCCGCAGGTCGAGTATACAGTTCTTCATTCCTTTTTCTTTCAGGTCAAGGAATGCTGTCTTCACTTCTTTTCCCGCATCCTGGAAAAAATTGGAAAGTTTAATATATCCTACGTTTTCATCAACCATTCCCGAATATGAAACATTATTTATTTTTATTTCCTTTCGCTCTATATTTTTTTCGATAGGATTTTTTTCTCCTTCTCTTTTCAATAAAATCTTCACTGTAGCTCCTGCCTGACCACGCAATATATTTGTAATATCTTCCGTGTTCTTTCCTTTCATCGACTTATTATTTATTTCAAGAATGGTATCACCTGCACGAATATCATTTTTCTGTGCGGGTGAATCGTCATAAGGAACAGATATAATAATATAATCTCCTGTTTTATGTATCAAAGCACCAATACCTCCATATTCGCCGGTTGTCATCATTTTATAATCTTCCAGTTCCGATTCGGGAATATAAACGGTGTACGGATCAAGCGATTCAAGCATTGCATCAATTGCAGTTTTTATAAGTTCACCTGGTTTGATTTCATCAACATAATTATTATTTAACTCCTTGTATAAGGTAGCAAAAATGTCAAGGTTCTTACCTATTTCGAAATCATCACCGGCAAAGTTATATGACATAACCACGGTAAAAACCATAGCTACTGCAATTATCCACTTCCGGGCCTTATAACAGTATTGTATATATTTTCTCATAAAATGTATTTTCAGATTTAATAAAAATTAAGGAACAGGGTCGTATCCGCTTCTTCCCCATGGTCCGCATGAAAGAAATCGTTTAAGGGTCAGATAGCCACCTTTAAAAGGTCCGTATTTCCTTATGGCCTGTAATCCATACTCCGAGCAGGTAGGAGTATATCGGCATGCTGCTGGTAATATTGGCGAAATAGCCGCTTTATAAAAATAAATCATTCCTATTAATATTTTACCTAACAGTTTTTTCATACTCTTTGAGTAAACGTTGTAAAGTTACTTTTATTTTCTCTTCCATATCTTTGTATGGTAAAATAATTTTCCCTGTATATTGAAGTGCAAGCATTATATTTTCAGGCTTTCCAAGCATCTTTTCATATACTGTTTGTTTATTCTTCCTGAATGCTTCACGAATTAAGCGTTTAATATAATTACGTTCTACTGCTTTTTTAAAATTTCTGTTAGAAACAGCAATAAGGATTTTTAATGTAAAAGGCTTTGCAGACGGATAAACCAACCATAACGCCCTGATAGGAGAAACATAAAATTCATTACCTTTCTCAAATAGTTCAAGAATAATTTTTTTTTCTGTAATCCGTTCCTTTTTTTTAAAGGTCTGCACGGTATATGGTGTAAAAATCTTTTTGCAAACTTAAGCAGGTTGACTTACTTACTTTTATTTGCTTTTTCAATATATTTATCAATAGCCAAAGCCATTGAGGGAGCTAACGGTGTAGGCGCCTGGATATTTAAAGTAAGCCCGGCTTCTTTTACAGCATTGGCAGTTGTAGAGCCAAAAGCAGCAATAAGCGTATCATTTTGCTTAAACTTAGGGAAATTATGGAATAATGAACGAACACCAGCCGGACTAAACAACACAATAACATCGTATTGAGTAATATCGTATTGAGTAATATCATTTGGCAACGTGTAATAAAAAATAATACGCTTGTAATTGAATTTATTATCATCAAGAAGTTTAGGTATGTCTGATTTGATCATATCAGAACTTGGTAGAAGGAACTTCTCCGTTTTATGTTTTTTCATTAATTCAACAACTTCGGCAAAGTGTTGTTTCCCATGAAAAATTTTACGTTTCCTGTATTGAACATATTTTTGAAGATATAATGCTACCGATTCTGAAACGCAAAAATATTTCATTGTATCAGGTACCACTACACGCATTTCGGTACAAATGCGGAAATAATGGTCAATTGCGTTTTTACTGGTAAAAATTATTGCAGTATAATCAAGTAAATTGATTCGTTCCTGCCTGAAATCCTTTGATGGTACTCCTTCTATTTTGAAAAGTTTTTGAAAAAGGATTTTCAGGTTATATTTTTTTGCCAATTCGAGAAAGGGATCATTCGCCTTTTCAGGCTGAGGTTGAGAAACCAGGATATTTTTTATTTTCCTCATCAGAATAAATAATTTATTTTAACCGTTTATTCATCTATCTTTTACTTACCTTTTTAGATATATCTTAAAATCAAAATTTTGTAATTTCTTTAAGAATTATAATAAAAGGTAAAATTTCCAGCGTGCAAAAATATAAAAAAATATAATACGATGAAACTTTTGATGTACTAGAAATTGCATTTATTCCCCTGTAAAAACGATAAATATATAATAATGCAAATATGATAAGCCCCATGATTATGACCCACTCACTCCTGAAATATGTAACTAAAAGCACTATTGGAAGCATTGCTACACCTGCAATCTGACCAAAAACAAAAATAGTTAAATTGTAATCTGAATTTTCTTTGACAGATCGGAAAACATAACCGGAAAACCTAAATAGCAACATTTTGATAATATAAAATAGAGTAACCCCCAACAATATCTGAATAAATATTACAAAGCTATCCCAATTGGAATAAGGTATTCCAATATAAAAATTTGCTATTTGGAAAAGAAATATACTGATACCCATAATGAATGAAGAGAAAAGCAGTAGAGTTACCCTTTCATTATATACCCCCCCCTCGCGGGCTAATTGTACAAAAAGACGACCTGCAAAAAAAGCTTTAAAAATTTGAAGCATTCTTTTGTACCAGCCATAATGAGCGATCGCAAAAAGCATAAAGCAAAATAAAATAAGCGGAGCAATCCATCCGGGATTCGTCATCTCTTTTTTTTTCACTTCAAATGATGAAGGGATTAACTGGTGAGAAGTAAAAATTGATTTACCTGAACGTTTGGGCATTTCTATTTTCACCTGAACTATTTTTTGTTTTTCGAATGCGGTATCGCTTTTTATACCAAACACTCCGGCAGGAACCTCATCCTGCATTTGAATAAAATTCCTGAACCAACAAACGCTGTTATTAAACTGACTCGCGGGATTAATAGAAAGGCTATCTGTCATGGTAATCAATAATCGATAGCAAAGTTACATAAAAATATTATTCTTTATTATTTCAAAATATACGCTGCATGATATTGAATGTCAGTATTAAAATTTTGTATCTTTAATAATTACATCCATTTTTCATAAAAATTTTGTCATAAAAAAAAAATTTATAATTTTGCGTTAACTAAAATTTTTACAAAAATTCATTCTTATGAAAAATTTCAGAAATGTTATCATTGGTTTAGTTGTTGTTGTTGCACTTTTTTTTGCATCATGCTCAGCTACTAATCCTTATTGGGTAACTACTAACCCAATAGGAACAAAAGTAGGAAAATCATCAGGTACCTGCTATTTTAAAGTACTCTGTTTTAACGTTGATTACAGTATTCAGACTGCGGCAAAAAATGGAGGTATCAATAAAATAGCTACTGTTGATATTAAAACAACAAATGTTCTTGGAATTATATGGACATTTGAAACCATTGTTACCGGGGAATAATATTCACAACCTATAAAAAAAGAGTAATTCCATTAAAACGGCATTACTCTTTTTTTTTAATACTCATATGAAAAAAAGAAGTATCATTTTTCTGACAACAGGAATAATTATAATTAGCCTTTTAATTATTTTTATTGTTTCAAATTATACCGCTGCAAACCATATCAATTTTGGATTCATGGAATGCCTTAAACTCGATTCCGGCGAATGTCAAATAAAACCAATAGATTCAATATCCCTTCATGAATACGAAAAATATTGCTATTACGACAGCACCCAGCTATGGTTAAACCGCGTGATTGTTGGCAAGAACAAAACTTACATTGGTATGTCGACACGACTTGCCCCACAGGAATATATTTCTCTGATGAAAAACGATTCAATAACAAATATTTTCTTTTCAAGAGAATACAGTTCGAATGAAAAACTTTTTTATGCTTTTTTTCTGAAGAAATACAATAGTTATATTTACCGTACTTTATACTCTGAGCCAAAACATGGTAACATGATATTATTTGATATTATAAATAACGATTCGCTCTCAATAGTAAAACTCTATAACAACAAACCATATCTTTCCGATAAATTAAATTGTGATTAAACGATTTTATTTTCTTTTTCTGATAATTTGTTTTTCCTCATGCATGGGAACAAAAGGTACTGGTATGAAATCAGGGTTTCCGTCCCGAGTTAAGTTTGTGGATATAATATACAAAGGGGTTGATGACGAATTGCTTTTTGCCGGTCCGGTAAAACTTGAACAGGAAAATGGAAAAAATTCAATGGCTCTTGATTTTACTACTGAATTCATTAATAAAACCAGTGATTCTGTAGTTTTTCGATTTACCATTATCAGCAAAAAACAAGGTATCAAATTTCCGGAAGTCAGCATCAGCAGTAATGACACTATTTACTCTGCATACCATTTCAAATTGATGTTTAACGAATCCCGTCATAAAAAATATTATTATCGTTATTCTTTGATAATATCTTATGATTCTTTTTCAAAAATACTTGAAAGCAAATCATTCAAACTTATCTTTAATAATCAGAATATTTTCAACACATCGAAACATTGGCAAAAAAATGCAAATGAAATTAAAAATAAGATTTCACTTATTGCATCCAGTAATATCCGCTAATCATATCATAAGTCGAAAATCTTTTATATCTTAAAATCTTATTTGCTATTTATATCTACAGAAGTATTATTTTATATTCTGCAATCCACTTATATCAAGCTATTCCGCAGATTATATTTATTTTTTAAATAATTTCAAATTATCTGATAATAATCATATATTTGTTGCTATGGAATTTTCCATATTCAAAAATTCATTAACATAAAGACTAAATAAAATATGAAAATTTTAGTATTGAACTGTGGCAGCTCATCAATCAAATATCAGCTGCTCGACATGGCAAATAATGCCGACGTGCTTGCAAAAGGTCTCCTGGAAAGAGTAGGAATTAATGACAGCGTTCTTAAGCACCAGGCAAAAGGAAAAGATGTTTATGTGCTGGTACAGGATGTTCCCAATCATGAAATAGGTGTTGAGCTTATCCTTAAAACCCTTTTACATCCGGAATTTGGAGTAATAAAAGATTCGAAAGAAATTAATGCAGTAGGACATCGCGTAGTACATGGCGGAGAAAAGTTTAGCGGCAGTGTATTAATCACACAGGAAATAATTGATAAAATGGAAGAATGCGTTGACCTCGCACCTTTACACAATCCTGCAAACTTAAAAGGTATTTATGCAATGAGAAAACTGTTACCCGAAGTTCCAATGTGCGGGATATTCGATACAGCTTTCCATATGACCATGCCCGATTTTGTTTATATGTACGGACTTCCATATGAAATGTATGATAAATATAAAGTAAGAAGATATGGTTTCCACGGAACAAGCCACCGCTTTGTTTCACAGAAAGCATGTGAAACCTTAAAAGTAAAATACGAAAACCAGAAAATCATAACTTGTCATCTTGGAAATGGAGCCTCTATTGCTGCTATTAAAGATGGTAAATCATTCGACACATCAATGGGACTTACTCCTGTTGAAGGTTTGATAATGGGTACACGCTGCGGCGACCTCGACCTTGGTGCTTTTCTTTTTATAATGGAAAAAGAAAACATGGATATTAAAAAAGCCAATAACTACATCAATAAGGTTAGCGGTATGATTGGGATTTCAGGAATTTCTTCCGATATGAGAGACATTTGGAAAGCCGCCGACGAAGGGAACAAACGTGCTAAACTTGCAATGGATATGTATATTTATCGCGTTAAAAAATATGTTGGCGCTTATGCTGCCGCTATGGGTGGTGTAGACATTATTATATTTACCGGCGGTATTGGCGAAAACGATTTTCACGTAAGAGCAGGTGTTTGTAAAGAAATGGAATACATGGGACTTGTTTTCGATACAGAAAAAAATAATAATTTAAGAGGCAAAGATGCGATACTAACAAAACCAGAATCCAAAGTAAAAGTTATGACTATATGTACTAACGAGGAATTGGTTATTGCTTTAGATACCATTGATATTATCTTAAAAAAATAAATTCCCCTTTCAAAAAATGCCGGATAAAACCGGCATTTTTTTAATATTTTATATGCCCTGCTTAATTCTATAGTTATTTACATAAGCTATTATCTCGGGAAAAAATTTTTCAAAATCTTTTTTATATAAAGTATAATTTTTCTTTAATTCATCAACTGCATTCATAAGATTTGAAGAATTTTTTGCTCTTCCCGACATACGCTCTAACGCAAAACGAACTCCATCGTATGTTGCATACGACACCAACAAATTTTTAAAACGCATATATATAAAAGCAACCTGGAAACCTGTAGAAAAAAGTTTTCGATGCTCTTTTAAAACTTTATAACTCTTCAGTGCAAAATCATTCAGGCTTTCATCTGAATATTTTTTCCAATTGACTGCAAGAAAATGGTCATAATAAATATCGGCAATTACCGGTGAGTAATGCCTGAACTCTGCACGCAACCTTTGTTTCGATTCAGCAACAACAGGATGCTTATCGGTGAACTTATCAATAGCATGATGCAAATGAATTCCTTTTTGTATTCCCTCACTTAAGTGATGAATCCCTCCACTTCTTCTTCTGTCGGCAAGAATATTTCCAACCATTATTTCGTCATTATTTCCCGAAAGATATAAATGCGCAAGAAAATTCATATGTCAGTTTAAATTCTTCAAATAATTTTTATTAGAACATTAGGTATGGAGGTATATGGTATAAAGGTATAATAAATTCACTTTATACCTTATACCCTTATACCCTTATACCCCTATACCCCTATACCCCTATATCCTTATACCTTTATAACTATTCATTTAAATATTCTCTTCTGAAAAAAAAGGTTTTTTATTCTTCATCATTAAAACAATAGAAATGAACACTTAAAGTTTTTATTAACAAATTATAGTGAACATCTTTAAACCCGTTTCTTTTGAAAACGCTAATTTAAAAATTAATTTTACGATAATCATTATCGTTCATGTTAAACTAAAAAAGGTTTTATGCTTAAGAAAACTGCAAAAGCCTCTAAAACAAAAAAGATTTTTGTTCTAGATACTTCAGTGATTTTGTACAATCACAATTCCATCAACAGCTTTGAAGATAATGATGTGGCCATCCCCATCAGTGTTCTTGAAGAACTCGATAATTTTAAAAAAGGTAACGATACCATTAATTTCGAAGCAAGAGAATTTATCAGGATCATTGATAAACTTTCTGAAAATGACACCTTGCAAAACTGGGTAGCTCTTGATTTTCCTAATGCAGGCAATTTTAAGGTAGTGATGAATGAAAACGGCAGAAGCGGGAAAGTTGATGCAATTAAAGTTTTTGGAGAGAATAAACCCGACCACCGTATTTTAAATGCAGCGCTTACTCTTGCGGAAGAATACCCCGAAAGAAAAGTCATTATGGTTACAAAAGATGTTAACCTGCGATTGAAAGCAAAAGCATTAAATATTACTGCCGAAGATTTTTCGACCGGAAAAATCAAGGACCTTGAAAGACTTTACACCGGAAAAACTGTAATTAATAACATTCCTCCAGAACTTGTTGATAAAATTTACCAGGAAGGTTTTTGCACCCCGCAAGAAGCAGGGATTACAGAACTCTACCCGAATCATTATTTTATTTTGAAAAACGAAAAAACTTCAATACTTACTTTTTATAACCCGATCTCACAACAAATTGAACGTATTGAAAAACGCTCTGCATACCGCATCACGCCTCGTAACGCGGAGCAGGTGTTTGCACTGCATGCTATTTTAAATCCTAATATAAAACTTGTTACCATGCAGGGTGTTGCAGGTACAGGTAAGACATTGCTTGCTTTAGCAGGTTCGCTTGAAATGAAAAGAAATTTTAAGCAGATATATCTTGCACGTCCTATTGTTCCACTAAGTAATAAGGATATCGGTTATTTACCGGGCGATATAAAATCGAAATTAAATCCTTATATGGAACCCTTGTGGGATAATTTGAAAATGATACAAAACCAGTATGGTGAAAAAGATAAAGAGTTTAAAAATATTACCGAACTCATAGAACATGAAAAGCTGGTGATTACACCTCTTGCATACATACGCGGGCGTAGCCTTTCGAATATCTGCTTTATTGTTGACGAAGCGCAGAACCTAACACCGCACGAAGTAAAAACAATTATTACCCGTGCTGGAGAAAATACAAAAATTATTTTCACAGGAGATATTTTCCAGATTGACACACCATACCTCGACAGCCGCAGTAACGGGCTTTCAACGTTAATCGACAGGATAAAGCATCATCCTATATACGCACACATACGACTGGAAAAAGGCGAAAGAAGCGAGCTTGCAAACCTTGCGAATACTTTATTGTAAAAGTAATTTGTAAAAAAGTTGAGCAGCTGGTTGAGGCAAAAGTTAATTGTCAAAAGGTTTTTATTAGTTGATGAATGATTTCAGATTTTAAATTTGGAATTTGTGATTTATACTCGTTCTTATAAGGTTTGCAAAGGCAAAACTGTTTAGAACGAGTTATACCGTACAGAAAACAAAAAATATTTTTGCAAAACTCTTTTCTGTCGGTATAACTTGATTTGCATTAAGTGAATTGGTTTTTTTATTATAAGATTTTTTCATTCCGCTTTTATTTTTGAAAATATCCCGAAGGGATTGAACATTTTTACCACAACTTATCAAACTTCAAAAGACTCGACCCTCAAGCCTTTGAAGACTTTTGAAGTTTATCCGATTATTATTGCTTTAAAATGAGACATGCGAATAGACATAAGTTATGCACTGATTTTATTAGTTATCTAATATGTTTTCATAATTTTGATAAAGTATTCTGTCAAATTTAACCGGCTCAATTTTAATTTTGTTGCAAATTTTTGTTACAATCTCTTTCTCAACTTGGTCATAAATTGACGGATTGCTTATTGCTTCATTTGGAATAGTCAAGTTATTGTTTCTAAAAATATTCTGAACTCTAATGTCAATTGCAATTGTATTTCTACAAATACCACGTTCCATTAAATAGTCACGAGAGCTTTTACTTTTTATGTATTGAAATATTTTCATAAAGTATTTGACTTTCCTTATGTCAGCGTTAACACCGTTAAATTCGGAAATTCTTTCCAAAATCCCTTTAACACCATCTTTTGCACCTTTAAGAACTTTTAAATTATGAACAAGTGCTTTAGTTTTGACGCATTTTTTTAAATCATTACTCGCATATCTTACACCAGATTCTCGCAAAACGTAATTTATAGTCTTTGCAATTTCATTTTGATCTTTAACCTTTATTAATGTATCAAATTTTATTAATTTTCTAAGTATTGATTGGGCATTAAATCGGTCTGCTCCATTTGAACCGCCAACAACCATAACTTGTTTCACCATCTCTTCCCATAAAAAATTGTTTTCTGAATTTTTCCAATTGTCTTTTTTGGGAAAGTGTGAGATAGCCTTATACTTTTTTACAGTGTCTTGAAAAAATTCGGGTCACATAAATTTTCTGGGGACTAAGCAAAAAGTTTATGAAGTCTAAAGAGA
>DAOQAK010000004.1 GCA_035353855.1 Bacteroidales bacterium
CACTATTAAAGCGTTTTGATTTTTCCCTGCTTTTTTCCTGAGGAAACTCCAAAGTTAATAAAAAATAACATAATGGGATAAGATTATGTTTTTTAAAATTTCCCGAATTTCAGATTCACCATGGTATTAAAGCCATTCAGCACATCATGACTTTCATTATTAAGATAAATATCGGAAGTAAAACGATAGCTTGCTCCAACACTTATCCTTATAAATTTTATAAGATTCATTTCCAGCTCAACTCCTGGTTCAGCAATAACGAAAGCATCAGCATCATCCAAAAAATATTCTTCATCCCAGTTATCACTTATATTCATTTTCCCAACACCGCCCGCAGCAAGCAATACCGGAAACGAAAGATGTACAGGCGACTTAGGTAACAATATCGGTTCAAACATTAAACCACCATACCCCCCTTGCAAACTGAAACCTGAATTTTCATGAAAATTACTTGCAAACCCACTTCCTGCCAAACCCCATGCAAAGTTGTGATTTATAACCCACATCAAACGCCCGCCAGATGTGAATGCATCTTTATCATCAATTAAACTATAGCCAACTGAAAATCCAAAGTACGCGCCGTGTGAAATCTTTTTATTTCCGAAAATAGTTTTTATGTCATTACTATTTTTCGTTGAATCTTTCTGTGCATTTACTGAAAATGCAATAACAGAAAATAACAATGTAGCTAGAAAAATTTTTTTCATATAATTGAATTTTATTTGTTAAACATATAATGAATTGTTACTCCGAAATCCCACAGGTTTAGCCTGAAAACATTATGAAAGCTCAGCTCGGCAAAAGGTTTGTATTCCAATCCGAATTTCAGCGGACATTTAAATAAACGGTATTCAAGTCCTACTACACCTTCAATTCCGGCGAGTGGCGCAGAGCGCATGTGATAATCATAAGGCCATTCATCATCTTTCCAGTTATACCAACGCTCAAACCCAATATGACCGCCATAACCCTGGTATAAAAAAATATGATCCGAATAATTTAATAATACAGGCATATACTTTTCTTTCAAAACAGTAAACTGCATTCCGTTTTTTCGGAAACTTAACAAAGCCTGTGCTGCATTGCTTTCATCACTGAACAGCTGCAATGAAATTCCTGCACTCTCGCCTCCTCTTATTCCTATAGCTCCTTTGTAATCCTGGGCATTAATTACAAGTGGGAAAAAAAGTAAAATCAAAAGTTTTTTCATATTTAAAATATTTGTCATTTAATTGTCATTAATAGTTATTTGCTGCTTCGCAGCGTAATCTTATTTTAATTATTTTCTAATAATTTCAATTTAATTCTCAATTCATAATTCTGCTTTCTGAATTATTTTTATTCATGAAGAACCATTCCCGAACCTGTAATATCGGTATTCACCACAGGATTTCCATAATAATGAACCTTCCCGCTTCCCGAAATATGCACATCTAAAAATTTATTTACATTCACGTACATACTTCCCGAACCTGATATGTCGGCAAAGCAAGTATCCTGAACAAGACTTTGTGAATATATATCGCCCGAACCGCTGATATCAAAATCGGTTTCGTTTGCATTGCCCGCTAATTCTACTTTTCCCGAACCTGAAATTTTGGTTTTTATTTTATTACATGTTGCATTGCTCAATAAAATATCACCAGAACCATCAAGATGAATCGAAAAATAATTTGCGCTTATACTGTCGCAATCAATTTTTCCGCTTCCTTCCAAAGTAATAGAATTTACATAAGGAGCATGAATATATATTCTCATTGCACTGTGGTTTCTGAGGTTCCTGTGATCATGAGTTTTTATTACAAGTTCTTCACCTGAAATTTCTGTCATGATGTATGGAATCAGGTTTTCTTCAGCAACTACCTGTGCGTAAAAAACGGAATCGTGAACTAAATAAACATCATATGAACCCTCGGAGCGAAGTTCAGTGAATGAAGCAATGTTGCGGGTTTCGGTTACCACATTGTGGTTCCCGTCTATTGCATGAAAATTTGTACACGAAGTAAGATACATCAAACAAATAAATGCTGATGAAAATAAAAGTATGGCAGTGGTTTTCATAAAATATATTTTAGATTTACGATTTATTTTCTGTCTTCTGAATTAAAAGACAATTAAATTTTTGAAGGGTTGCAGAATTTGAAAAAATATTTTAAAAAAAATTTCTCGCAGATGTACGCAAATAATAAAACGCTGATCAACGCAGATATATTCAGCGTTCATTTGCGAATTTTTCGGCGAAAATCAGCGAGAAATAAAAAACATTTACTTCGTGATGATGGTAAAACTTCCGCCGCTTGTGTTCAGCAAAATATTTTTTGTAACAGCAGTGTCGCTCCCTATTGAACCTTTCAATTTATAAGTTCCCGAACTATCGTTTAGCGTATCTTTTTGTAATCCGGTTAATGTTTGCGGATAAGATAAATCTGTTTTTTTGTATGTAACATCAACTAAAGATGAAAGTGATGATGGAACGGTTAATGAAATATCAGTATAGCTTGAAACAATATTCATACTTTTGAAATCGGTTGAAAGCCCTTGCAAAAGAAGGTTTCCAAATGATGTATTCAGGTTTAGCTGCGACTTTAAAATGCCGGCATTGAAATATGTGAAATCTGTTTCACCACTTAAATATGATAAAGTATCAACATAAAATTTATCGCGCTTCGAATCCAATTCCAAACTTTCGGCACTAGCAAAATTAAACTTTGATGAACGACCAACAATATTCAATTTCCCGGCTTTCTTTATTTCAAATTCAGCGTATGACGCTTCAATCTTCCCTTTCGCTATTTCGTTAATTGCAGCATTACCAAACGACACATTGATTTTACTATCACCTGTTAAATTATTCGCTTTGAAATCGCCGTTGGAAAGTGTAAGCTGAAAAGCATTGCTGTGATTGGTTGTATAAACATTTCCATATTTGTTTTCAATAGACAAACTAATTGACGAAGGAATGGAAACAACATAAGTTATATTCACATAATTCCCTGAATTGATAAGCGAACTTGCCATGTCGCCTAAATCAGTCATAAGGCTGTTCTTACTGTCGAGAAAAACAGTTTTTGCAATTACATAATAAGGTGTTGATGTGAAATTGAAATCGATGTTATTGATTTTTTTGTTAGCATCATCTTCTTTTTTATTTGCTACTTTCACATTTATTTCAAACTTCACGGAATCCTTGTCCCATGCCACTACCTGCACATCGCCATATTTATTAGAAATCTGCACCGAACAATCTTTTGTAACAGGAAAAGTTTTCACCTGCGATTTTGTTCGCTCGTATGGTTGTGAATGCAATGTAAAATTCATTGCAAACAAAACGATCATGAATAATATTCCGGATTTATATTTCATATTGTTTCTTTTTTTCATCTTTATTAACGATTGATTTTAACTGTTCAAGGATATTCTCTAAAATTTCCAAACGCATGCGATAGTTGAGTATCATGGCCTCTACAACTTCACTGTTATTGATATTATCTTTCAAATCATTTCGCAACGATTTATATACAGTATCCAGTTTTGCAAATTCAACATTCACCTGCTTGTCGATATCAGGACTGTAGCTTGCATAATGAATCATCATGTTGCGTGTTTGATTTATCTGAATAGTGTAATATTGCGTAGCTTCGAGCAATTCAGCCGGAAGTACATCATCATGCTGTGGTTTTGCAACAACATTATTTTTTGTTTCAGCAATATAATTATTTGTAGTTTGAACTTGTTGAAGCGGAGTTTCAACCGGTTTCACAATTTTAATGACAGGATGTAATTTAATGTTGCTGCGCATAGCCGTAGCGTTAGCCGTAGAGCTGCTTTGCGTGAGATCTTTCAGGTACCATGCCGTGAAGAAAATAATTACCGCAGCGGCAACCTGCCATGCAATGCGAATCCAGAAAATATTTTTTCTTTTTTTAATTTCAATATCATTTGAAATCTTATCCCACAACGCATCGGACGGCTCGTCGGCATCGAACTGCGAACGATTATCACGAATAAATTTTTCCAGTTTATCTTCTTTCATAATTCATTTGCGTTAAAATTTCTTTTACTTTTTGTCGTGCACGCATGTATTGCGATTTTGATGTTGATTCGGTGATATGCAGTATTTGCGCTATTTCCACATGGTCGTAACCTTCAAGCAGGTAAAGCGAAAAAATTGTTTTGCTTCCATCGGGCAACTGGTTCATTGCTTTCTTCACATTTTCAACACTCATTGCCAATTCATATTCCGATGGACGGTCATCATTTTCTTCAGGAATGTCGAGCGTTTCCATATCATCCAAATAATCAAGTTCTGCTTTTTTACGTTTCATCTCGTTAATGCAATGGTTCACTACAATTTGTTTAAGCCATGCGCCGAAGGTCGATTCAAAGCGGAATGTTTTGAGTCGTTGAAAAGCTTCGGCAAAACATTCCTGTAACATATCCTCGGCTTCCTCGCGTGTATTCAACATGCGAAGACAAATATTGAACATACCTTTTGCATACATCTTGTAAAGCTGATGCTGTGCACTGCGCTCACCTCGCAAGCATTGTTCAATTAAAGCCCTGTTGATATCAACTACGTTTTCGGCCAAATGCATTTACCTTTCATGAATAAAAGACAGAATAAAATATTAAGGGTTGCAAAATCACCAATAATTATTTCAAAGATAAGAAGAAGAAGGGAAAAGTTAAAAGGCATAAGTTGACAAGGCATAAGGCATAAGGAAATATTTATTGCAAATTAATGATGCCCGCCTAACTGGCGAGGTTGAGAAAATGTAAAATGATAAATGTTTAATTTTAAATTTGTTTTACAATTTGATATATTTACAAAGAAATTTAAATATAGTTACTTACTAAAGAAGAAATAGTTTTAAAAGAGAAACAGAAACATTATAGCCAATGCCAAAATTTAATGACAGGCAAAATTATTATTACAAACTATGACAAATTATCTGACAGTTTTTCGCAAACTGTTTACGACTAACTCAGACAGACAAGAAAGAAAATATGATCTGCCCACGCTTCGCATTTTTAAAAATTTCGAGCAATGGCAAATTGAAGAAACTGCAAATTATTTAAAAGAGTATTGAAAATAAAAAGAAACTTAAATATAAAACCATGAAAAAATTAATTGCAATTTTGTCAATCATTCTAATATTAGGAGGGGCTGCCTGCAAACACAAAAATCCTGTTGATAAATTTAATGAAGATATTGCTAAAATAGGGGTAGAAGGATGCAGTGAATTCAATAAATCAATGAGTGAAGTTGATGCAAAAATGACAAAATTGACCGATAAGTATCGTGTATTAAAAAACAAAAATAATTATGATACTCTTTTCTCAATATCAACAACTGAACACTTTTTTATTCCAAATATTAGAAAATCTTTAAAAGATAAGAAAGAACAAATAAAAATTATTAATTTATATAAGGACTCTGCAACTATAATAAACAATTCAACAAAACCTATTAGTCTTGTAAAATTTCAACTCACATACTATAAACGCATTTCTTTAGATGGCAAATTAATGTATTCAGTAATTAAGGGTTATGAAACTTATGCAATTAATGATAATAGTGGAGATGGATTAAGTGGAGATGAAGTATTATTACCAGGTGCAAAAAAAACATTTAATTTATATATTCCACCATGTAGTAGCTATGACAAAGTAACAATTGACTTAATTCACTATTGGTAAAGCATGTAAAAT
The DNA here is from genome assembly GCA_035353855.1 of Bacteroidales bacterium. NCBI lineage: Bacteria > Pseudomonadati > Bacteroidota > Bacteroidia > Bacteroidales > Bacteroidales bacterium. Next base: position 5,713 of record DAOQAK010000004.1, read on the forward strand.
CATAATAATTAATAAAATAATTAACTATGGAATGGATTACAAAAATAACCTATTTGATGCGCATATCTTGACACGTATAAAAGAACTAAAATAATTTAAAGAAACCTCAAAAGACTCTACCCTCAAGCCATCGCAGGCTTTTGAGGTTTTTCAAACACACAAAAAAAAGAAGCGGCTTTAAATTTAAAGCCGCTTCTTTTATTTATTTCATGATAAAAGATTTTCTCATTTATCATTTAAAATTATTTTAATAATCCATTCCACCCATACCGCCCATTCCACCTGGCATTGGAGGCATAGCAGGAGTTTTTTCTTTCACTTCAGAAATCACACATTCGGTAGTTAATAACATACCTGCAATTGATGCTGCATTTTCCAAAGCAATACGTGTAACCTTGGTTGGGTCGATAACGCCTGATTTGTATAGGTTTTCATATTTGTCAGTTCTTGCATTGTAACCAAAGTCTTCTTTTCCTTCTTTTACTTTCTGAACAACGATTGAACCTTCGATCCCAGCATTCTCAACAATCATGCGCAATGGTTCTTCCAATGCTCTGCGGATAATCTGGATACCTGTATTTTCATCTTCATTATCACCTTTTAATTTATCAAGAGCAGAAATAGCCCTGATAAAAGCAACACCACCACCGGGAACTATACCTTCTTCAATAGCTGCGCGGGTTGCATGTAATGCGTCATCAAAACGGTCTTTCTTTTCTTTCATTTCAACTTCACTTGCTGCACCAACATATAATACAGCTACGCCACCTGATAATTTTGCAAGACGTTCCTGTAATTTTTCTTTATCGTAATCAGAAGTTGTTTTTTCGATCTGGGCTTTAATCTGGTTAACGCGGGCAGTAATGTTTTCTTTCTTACCTTTCCCGTTAACAATAGTTGTGTTGTCTTTATCAACAACAATTTTTTCAGCCTGGCCTAAATAAGATAAATCAGCGTTTTCCAGTTTATATCCTTGTTCTTCACTGATGACAACACCACCGGTAAGCACTGCGATATCCTGTAACATTTCTTTTCTTCTGTCGCCAAAGCCCGGAGCTTTAACAGCACATATTTTCAGCGAACCGCGAATCTTATTTACAACTAAAGTAGCTAAAGCTTCGCCTTCAACTTCTTCAGAAATGATGATCAAAGGACGACCAGTCTGAACGGTCTTTTCAAGAATTGGAAGAAAATCTTTCATTCCTGAAATCTTCTTATCATAAATTAAGATATAAGGTTCTTCCATTACTGATTCCATTTTTTCAGGATCGGTAACAAAATAAGGAGAGATGTAACCGCGGTCGAATTGCATACCTTCAACAACTTTCACAGTTGTATCGGTTCCTTTTGCTTCTTCAATTGTGATAACACCTTCTTTTTTCACCTGGCGCATTGCATCGGCAATATGTTTTCCAATTACAGAATCATTATTTGCAGAAATAGTAGCAACCTGTTCAATTTTTTCGAAACTGTCGCCAACTTCTTTTGATTGTGATTTTAAATGTGCAACAATAGTTTCAACAGCTTTGTCGATACCGCGTTTCAAATCCATAGGATTTGCACCTGCTGTTACATTTTTTAAACCTGTGTTGATAATTGATTGAGCAAGAACTGTAGCAGTAGTAGTTCCATCACCGGCAATATCAGCAGTTTTAGAAGCAACTTCTTTTACAAGTTGTGCACCGATATTTTCGATTGCATCTTTCAGTTCAATTTCTTTAGCAACAGTAACGCCGTCTTTAGTCATTTGTGGCGCACCGAATTTTTTTTCAATAATTACATTTCTTCCTTTAGGTCCTAATGTAACTTTTACTGCATTTGACATTGCATCAACACCTTTTTTTAACTGGTCGCGTGCTTCTATGTTGTATTTAATTTCTTTTGCCATGATTTATGGATTTTAATTGTTTGTTATTTGTTAAATTATACTATTGCATAGATATCTGATTCTTTCATGATAAGGTAATCCTTACCATCAACAGTAATCTCAGTACCTGCGTACTTTCCGTACAGAACGCTATCGCCTACTTTTACAGTAACAGGCTCATCTTTTTTACCGGGACCAACTGCTACGATTGTACCTTTCTGTGGTTTTTCTTTTGCTGTATCAGGAATGATGATACCGCCAGCAGTTTTTGATTCAGCAGCAGCAGGTTCTACCAATACTCTGTCTGCTAATGGTTTGATGTTAACTTTTGCCATGATTTTTTTATTTTTTGTTAAACAATTATTTTTAATGTGAAAGGATATTTCGAGGGCACTATTGTCATTTTCTATGCCAAAGCAAATATTAATTTTTTTATAGACAATTTTTCATAGTTCCTGAATAAGTATAAAAAAAATGTCAGAATCTTAATGACATTCTGACATTTCATATATGAGTAATTTCAATATATTATTCAGTTTTTTCAGGTGTAGCCTGATAATCGTCAATAGGAGAAGTATTTTCGATTTTCTCCTGGAGTGTACTTCCTTTTGTTGCTGCTGTTTCCTTAGGAATAATTATTGCCGTAAGTAAACTAAGAACAAGCAGCGCTATAGCTAAAGTCCAGGTAGCTTTTTCAAGGAAATCGGCAGTTTTTCTAACACCCATTATCTGGTTTGATGAACTAAAATTTGATGCCAGTCCGCCACCCTTTGAATTCTGAACGACAACAACAAGTATAAGTAAAACGCAAACTATAAGAATAATTGCTAATACAAAATTAAATGTTCCCATAATCAACTAATTTTTTATGATTCTTTTAATATTTTTTCAATTCGGGCTGCAAAGTAACTGCTTTTTTCCGGAAATTTCAAACATAATTTTTCATAAGTACTTATTGCCATACTTGTTTTACCTTGTTTATGATATATCTCGGCTAGTGTTTCCGATACTATTTCCGGGTCACAGGCAGTTTCTTCCGGTTCAAAATCATTATTATTTTTTATTAAGAAAAAAGGTTTTTTATCTAAAAATTTATTTATAAGGTCGGTCTGAGGATTTGAAACTTCGGGAAATTCTTCTTCAATGGATTCCAATTTATATTCGGGAACATGTTGTTGTACCACAACCTCATCAGGAATATCATTGATATAACGGTATAATTTTTTCCTGTCATTGATATATACTGCCGCTGTTTCGATATACTTTTCAAATTCAGGGTTTGCCGAATCTTTAAGCAATTTAATATAAAGCATATGCAAGGATGCCACAAAAGGATACTTTTTCAGTAAATCTTTTATTGCTGGAACAACCGAAACATCAGTTGTATTGTGCATATTAAAACATTTTATAAACTGTGTTGCATCCATTTTTACCAGTTTATCACTGTTTTATTAAAAATATCATCAACAAATTGATCATTAATTTCTTTTATAAGAGATTCTTCAACGGCGGAAAGATTTAATGAACTTAGGTAATCGGCATAACGGGTAAAAGTTTGTTCGAAATTTTGCTTCTCGTCAATGTTGTTTGTAAACTTAACACTGATTACAATAGTAAGCCTGTTCATTGCAGCTGTTTCGTTTCCCTGGATGGCTATAGGTTGCGTGGAATAATTAACTATAGAGCCTTCGATATTCAAATCTCCGCCACGGCTAACCGTAGTAAGTTTTGTCTGCTGTGAAAATTTTTCGCGCAATGCTTCAGTTAATAACTGGCTTAATGCCGGCTGTACCAAAGGAGCATTATTAGGAAAATATTGTATTGATATGGTTTTAATTTTCGGGTCAATACTTCCGCCAACAAAAGAATAATTTACAAATCTACAGCCTGAAAGAAGTGTAACAATTATAACTACGAAAATTATTCCTGAATTTTTCATAATTCAATTCCGTATTCTTTGATTTTACGGTATAAAGTACGTTCCGAGATTCCCAAATCATTAGCAGCATTTTTTCTGCGTCCGCGATGCTTTTCCAATGCACGGCGAATCATATCCTCTTCTTTTTTCTGAAGTGAAAACGATTCTTCAATAATTTCTGAGTCTTCAATAGGTTCGTTAATATGCTCGTTTACCTTTGTATGAATGGTTATACCTGAATCATTACTAACAATAGGTTTGAAATCATCATAAATCTTTTTATTGTTCGATGTTTCACTTTTCTTTTCAGAAGCAGTATCTACAGGGTTTTCAATAACATTATAAACTACTTTTTTCAGTTCATTAATGTCTTTTTTCATATCGAAAAGAATCTTATATAGAATGTCTCTTTCTGACATATCGGAAGAAAAGCTCTCCGGTTTAAAAAGAACAGGTAAATCAGTTGAATTCTGTCGTGGTAAATATTTTTCTAAAGTTGGCGCATTTATATTGCGATTGTTTTCAATAATTGAAATTTGTTCGGTAACATTTTTAAGTTGACGGATATTCCCGGGCCAGCGATAGTTTTCAAGAGAGCGAAGCGCTTCATTATCGAGCTGCATAGCAGGCATACGATAGTTTTCAGCAAAGTCGGATGCAAATTTTCTAAACAATAAAGCGATATCTTCTTTTCTATCTCTTAAAGGCGGAATATGAATAGGAACTGTATTCAATCGATAATACAAGTCTTCCCTGAACTTCCCGCGACTGATTGCATCAGGGATGCTAACATTGGTTGCAGCAACAACACGAACATTTGTTTTCAAAACTTTTGATGAACCCACTTTCATGAATTCACCTGTTTCGAGTACACGCAACAGTCGAACCTGCGTAGATAAAGGCAATTCGGCTACTTCATCCAAAAAAATTGTTCCTTTATTTACTTCTTCAAAATATCCTTTACGTGCTTCATGTGCACCGGTAAATGAGCCTTTCTCATGACCGAAAAGTTCAGAATCTATTGTGCCTTCAGGAATAGCGCCACAGTTTACTGCGATGAAAGGCCCGTGTTTCCGGGAACTCAGATGATGAATAATTTTTGGGAACACTTCTTTTCCTGTTCCGCTTTCACCATAAATGAGAACAGTAAGCTCGGTAGGCGCCACCTGCTTAGCAATATCGATAGCCCTGTCGAGCAAAGGCGAGCTGCCAATAATTCCGAAACGTTGTTTAATGGATAGTATATCCATGATACTTTATACTTGTATGAATTGAACTGCAAAGATAAACTAAATTATATTTTAGAAATAGTTCTTATAAAAAACATGACATTTTTTCTAACATTTATAAAAAACTATTGTATTTAAATCAAACATGATACTTCTTTTTAAAAATAAATTTCACAACTTTAAAACTGTTGTAATTTTGTTGCATGAATTATAAAAAAACAATTCTAATTTTTTTCATCAGTATTATTTCAAATTTTGTAATCGCACAAAATGAACATAAATCTATTTTACAGGAACAATCGGAATTCTATTCAAAATATAAATTCACTTCCGATCATCAATGGGACAGCCTGAATGCAATGTTAAATCCGGGAAGTTCACAAAATATTTTATTAAAAGAAAAATCAAGCTGTTCATTAACCAAAATTGTATATGGCTGGCACCCTTACTGGATGGGAAGCACATATATGAATTATCAGTGGAATTTATTATCGCATCTTTGTTATTTTTCATACGAACTGGATTATAGTACAGGTAATGCAACAACCACGAACAGTTGGAGTACCGCTGATGCCGTTGATTCTGCACTTGCAAACGGAGTAAAAGTTGACTTATGCGTAACACTGATGAACCAGGCTAATCTTACTTCATTTTTATCAAACGCAACAGCAAGGCAAACACTTATAACAAATTTAAAAAGCCTTATTCAATCGCGTGGAGCAAATGGCGTTAATATTGATTTTGAAGGAATGGCAAGTTCCGATTCGGCAAACTTTAAAACATTCATGATCGACCTTTGCAATCAAATGCATACTTCAATCCCGGGTTCAGAAATAAGCATTTGTCTGCCGGCAGTTGAGTGGACTTCAAATAAATATTCTGTTGCAGCATTACGTTCATACGTTGATATGTTCATTATCATGGGATATGATTATTATTATGGAGGCAGCGATTTTGCAGGACCAACAGATCCTTTATATAATTTTCAGACAAGCTATAATTATACCTTAACAAAATCAATTACGTATTATTTAAAACAAGGAGTACCTCTTTCAAAATTAATATTAGGATTACCTTATTACGGAAAACAATGGGCAACTAAAAGTTCTTCCGTGCCTGATTCTACAACCACTACAGGAACATCGCCTTTATATAAAACAGTTCGTGCAAACACAAGTGGAAACTATTCCAATAAGCTTTGGAATGAGGTTTCTTATACTCCTTATTACACTTTTCAAACATCCGGACAATGGTATCAATGCTGGATTAATGATGCTTTCAGCATGGGTAAACGTTTCGAAATGGTTAACCAGAGAGGAATTGGAGGAATCGGCATATGGGCTTTAGGATATGATGATGGTTATGATGACTACTGGAATTTGATTTCAGATAAATTTTCGGATTGCGCTACTTTCGCATGTTCCGATACATTATTTGATATGGGTGGACCATTAAGAAATTATTATAATAGCGAAAATTATACATTTACTCTAGCTCCTACAGGAGCTTCAAATGTTTCTCTCACATTCTACTCTTTCAACACCGAAGCAAATTATGATACATTAAAAATTTACGACGGACCAAATACTTCATCAACACTGATAGGCGCATTTCACGGAACAAACAGTCCGGGAACTATTAATTCTACCGGGCCTTCGCTTACTCTGAAATTTAAATCGGATGGAGCAACAGTTAGTTCAGGATGGAAAGCCGTTTGGAATTGTAATACTTATGTGAATTTACCGGAACCATCAATAAATTTCAATGCTACAATTCAACCTAATCCTTTTTCGGAATATGCAACACTAATAATTACAACAGATAAAACAGAAAATTTAAAAATTAATTTATTTGATATCTCCGGGAAAATTATTGGAGAATTTTCAAATTGTATCTTAAACAAAGGTGAACATAAATTTATACTTGACCGGAATAAATATAATTTGAAAAATGGATTTTATTTCTTACAAATCAATAGCAGTAAGGGAAATCAATATTTAAAAATTATTGTTGAATAGTTTTTCATTTGAAATTCTTTTGCTTTAAGAAAAAGAATAATGAAAACTCTTTTATTTCTTCTTACTTTTTGCTTGACCAAAAAGTAACAAAAAGTCAAGACGAATCGTTCGCCGCGGCGAACTTCCACGCTCTCTTTATAATTTCAGAATTCTTAACAAAGTGAGTAAACTTCTTTGTAAGAATTCTAGGTAATTATAAATTCACAGCCCTCCCTGTCCTCGCCGCCCCGATTTATCGGGACGTCAGCCCCTCACACTTTAAAAATAAAAAATTATCAGATAATGTTTTATCTAAAATATACCACGGTTATTCCGTGTCCGCCTTTTTCCAGGATTTCATCTTCAAGATGTTTTACTTCTTTCACTTTTCGTAAATAGTCGCGTGTAATTTTCCTGAGTATGCCATCGCCTTTGCCATGCAGTATGCGGACTTCGGGAACTGAAAGTAAAACAGCATCATCAATATAATTTTGTAAAGCAGAAAGAGCCTCATCAACACGCATTCCACGAATATCAATAGAAATTTTAAAGTTTTTTATTTTCTCGTTAATATCAAATAAAACTTTTTTCCCGCTTGATTTGTATCGTCCTGATTGACTTTTGAAATCCTCGTGGCTTACTTTTTCAAGCTTATCGATTTTTGTTTTTATTTGCGTTGTTCCAAAAACAATAAGTGCTTCTTTGTTATCAATACCTATAACTTCACCTATCAGCTCCTGTCCCGAAATCCTTACGTAATCGCCTTTTTCAATAGGTGTTTGCAAAATCTTAACAGGCACTTTTTTATTTTTATCTTTTATTCTTCTTATTGATGAACCGTCCTCATCGGTATTTTTTTTTGCAATTAATTTTTCTTTAAAGTCATCGAGTTTTTTTCTTGCTATCGACGTTTTCTCTTTCTCCGCCTGCGTTTCCTTAATTTCTTTAATTGTATTTTCAATTATCTTATTGGTATCATCAAGCATGTTTGCAGCTTCTTCGCGCGCTTTTGAAATGATTTCCTTTTTTCTTTTTTCCAGCTCATCATAAAGGTTCTGGTATTTATCAATCATCTCCGCGAGAAAATCATCGGCAACTTTTAATTGTTCTTCTTTCTGGTCAAGATTTTTTTTCTGAACATCCAGGTTTTGTAATTGCCTGTCGAAACTGATTTGTTTTATCCCCGCTTTTTCTTTTGCTTTTTTCATCACATCTTTCTGAAGACCGATGGTTTCGGCAATCTCGAAAGCAAAGCTGCTGCCGGGTTTGCCAATGCTAAGTTCATACCTCGGTTTCATTTTATCGGTATCAAAAAGCATAGCTCCATTTATGATTCCCGGATTTTTTTCGGCAAGTAATTTTAAATTTGCGTAATGTGTTGTTACAACACCGAATGATTTTTTTTCATTTAGCTTCTCAAGTGTTGATTCGGCAATTGCCCCGCCAATATTGGGTTCGGTACCTGTCCCAAATTCATCAATCAAAAATAAGGTTTTTTCATCAGCATGATTCATGAAATGTTTCATGTTTAGCAAATGCGAAGAATATGTACTGAGGTCATTTTCGAGCGATTGCTCATCGCCAATGTCAATAAATATTTTTGAAAAAATTCCAGCTTCACTATATGATTCCATTGGCACCAGCATGCCGCATTGCAGCATGTATTGAAGTAACCCGACAGTTTTTAAACATACCGATTTTCCTCCAGCATTCGGTCCGGAGATAACCAAAATATGACTTTCTTTATCTAACTTTATATTTAAAGGAACGATTTCTTTTTTCTGTGATTTATGATTCAAAAAAAGTAGCGGATGTTTTGCCTTTACCCAATTGATAAGTGTTTCAGAAACAACATCCGGTTTCTGCGAATTGGTTTGAAGTGCATATAAAGCTTTAGCACGAATAAAATCAATGACCCCAAGAAAATGATAACATTTGATTAGATCATCAATTTCAGGGCGAATGAAATCGGCAAACTGAATCAAAATTTTTATAATCTCGCGTTTTTCGGCATTTTCAAGCTCACGAATTTCATTATTCATTTCGAAAGCTTCTTCAGGCTCAATAAAAACTGTTTGTCCGGTTGCCGATTCATCATGAATAAAACCGTGGATATTTCTTTTATAAGCAGCAGTCATGGGAATAACCGTTCTGCCATTTCTTACTGTAAGTTCAATATCATCGGGAGCCCATCCCTGCTTACGAACTTGATTAATTATCTGTTGAAGTTTTTTATTTACCGAAACTTGTTTCCGGGTTATTTCTTTTCTTATCTCAAATAATTCGGGCGAAGCATCATCTTTAATATTTCCTTTATAATCAAGTATTCTGTCGAGTTGTTTTAAAATGGAAGTATCAATTTCTATAGCAGCAGTCAGTTCATTTAATTTCGGAAATCTGTTTTCTTTATCTTTTCGGAAAAAGGTAATGCATTCATAAATGGTAGTCAACGAACGCTTCATATCAAAAAGCGTTTCTTTTTCAAGGTACGTTCCTTCTATTGATATTGTTGAAAGTTCAGGTGTAATATCAAAATAATTTTCTGTCGGAAATTTTTCGCTTAATAATAAAATCTGGCGGAATTCTTCGGTTTGTTCAAGTAATTTTACAATCTGATTTTTGTTATCAGAAAATTTCATTTTATCAACAAACGAAGCACCAATCCGGCACAGGCAAAGCTTTTTCAGCGATTGACGAATGGTATCGAAACCCGTTTTCTGTTCAAAGTTGTAAGGATAAATCACTTTAGTTATTTCAAAATTTTTGTAAAGATATAAAACAGATATACAAAAACATCTTTAATTTATTTATTTTGGCTAAAGCCAAACAATATTTAAAAAATTATCCACGACCTAAAGGTTGTGGCAATTTTATGAAGACAATAGAATTAATATTTTTAAATTAAACTCGAATTCTTATTTTAGCATGAACACAAATTGCCCAGACCTTAAGGTCAGGGACAAATAAAAAAATGATATTGGCTTTAGCCTAAATAATTTTACGATTATCAAACCAAAATTATATTTTTGCATTAATACCAAATCATAAAAAATTGAAAGAAGAAAAAAAAGAAAAGTATATCCGCCCTTCATGGGATGAATACTTTATGGAAATAGCCAATACTGTTGCAAAGCGCGCCACATGCGACCGCGGCCGCAGCGGATGTGTGATTGCACGTGACAAACAATTACTGGTAAGTGGATATGTTGGTTCGCCGGTGGGCATGCCTCATTGCGATGATGTAGGTCATCAATTTAAAAAAATGATCCATGAAGATGATTCGGTTACGCAACACTGTGTTCGCACTGTTCATGCCGAACAGAATGCCATTTGCCAGGCTGCAAAACTCGGGATTTCATTGCAAGGTGCAACACTTTATTGTCGCATGACACCATGCAGAACATGCGCTATGTTAATAATCAATTGTGGAATTGTTCGTGTGGTTTGCGAAAAAAAATATCATGCCGGAGCTGAATCGGAAGAAATGTTTAAGGCAGCAGGAATAAAGCTGGAGTATGTGAATGATGAAGTTTTAAAATATGATAAACAATAAAATTGCTTAACTGTTCAAATCATTACAACAATTACAATTTGATATTATCCTTTTAACATCATCCATTCAACATTAATAATTATATAGTCCTTCCTGTAATCTTTTTTGTTTTTCTTCAGCAGTGAGGGCCTCGTATAATTCTTTTTCTTTCTGAATCTTCTTTCTCTTCTCTTCTTCTACGCGGAAAATATCAGCCCAGAATTTTTCTTCAGCTTTTTGCAGTAAAAATGAAGAAGCAACAGCAGGGAAAAGTTCAAGCAATAATTCATCTTTTTCATTCTGTGCAAGCCTTACTCCGCCAAACTCATTCAACCTGGGATTGGGTTGTTTTTTATATTTCGATGTATCGTAAGGAACTTCATTTTTTACTCCGGCAATTTTTTTACGAAATTCAGGATCAACAGGTATAGGTGTCTTTCCGTAAGACCCTTTTACTAAATTTACATACTGAATTGATTTATTGGTATAGAAAGGAACTCCTTTATTTTCATCAATTACACAATTTACAGCCTGAACGCCTACAATCTGGCTTGTTGGCGTAACCAGCGGCGGACAACCCGATGCAACACGAACCACAGGAACCAATTCAAGAGTACGTGGCAGCAATGCTTCCAGTTTTAATTGTTTTAATTGGGCAAGCATATTGGAATACATACCGCCGGGTATTTCTGCTTTTTTAACGTTTTCATCGGGTTCGGGATAATTGAAATATTTTTCAATTTCCTGTACTGTTTCAAGAAGTTCATTTTCCTTGTCTTCCTTAGCTTCTATTATTGCCAGGTCAAACAGCTTGTCAATTTCTTTTGGAAGTTTATATGATGAAATATCAAATTCTATTGGAAATTTATAATTATCAAATTTGGAAAGTTCTGTACGAATGCTTCTGAGTTCAGCATTAATTTTTGCAACAGCTTTAAGATTGACACCTGTATCAATACCCAGTTTATCGCAGAAAATCTGTATGATCTCAAAAGCGGGAGCAGCAGTACCACCGGCAAATGAACCAATAGCTGTATCAACAATATCAACCCCGTTTAAAATTGCTGTTAGTGTTGCAGCAGTTCCAAAACCAGGTGTACAATGTGTATGAAAATCTATAGGAACTTTAATTTCTTTCTTAAGCATACTTACCAGTCGGCCTGCTTTTCCCGGAGGTATTAATCCTGCCATATCTTTGATAGATATCATATCTGCACCATAGGCTTCCAGTTGTTTTGCTTTTTCAAGAAAATATTCTTTTGTAAAAATACGGCTGGGTAATTTTTTCCCTTTCAATAAAGCTTTCACTCTTTCGCGGGTTGAAAATTTCGGGTCAACAGTATAACATACCGTACCATCAGCAATACCGCCATTTTGTTTTACATATTTTATTGTTGACTTGATATTATCCATATCATTCAATGCATCGAAAATCCTCATGATATCAATTCCCGATTTAACAGCATTCCTGTTAAAGCCTTCAATCACATCTTCGGGATAAGGATTATAACCAAAAAGATTACGTCCACGGGAAAGGGCTGTAAGCTTAGATACATCACCAATAGCAGCTTTGATTTTTTCCAAACGCTCCCATGGGTTTTCATTAAGGTAACGCATGATGGAATCGGGAACTGCACCTCCCCATACTTCCAATGCATAAAAACCGGCTTCTTTATAAAATGGCAACACCCTGTCGACCTGTGCCTGGTTCATACGAGTAGCAAATAAACTCTGGTGGCCGTCTCTTAATGTTAAATCGCGTATTAAAAGTTTTCTTTTCATCACTCAATATTTTTCTTCATTCAACACATCTGTCGAAATTGAAAACACACTGTAAAAGCTGCATTTTCAATTCTTTTTGTTTTCGTGTTACAAAATTAACCATAAATAAAATACGAAATGAAAATATTTGTGAAAAATTTAACAAATGAAAAATTATTTAATCTTTTACCTTAGTTTATATTATACCAGCTTCATTGCTCCATCATTCAAGAGTCAGAATCCATCGCACAATAGAAAAAATCAGGCATACAATAAAAAGTTAGTTTTATCTATTGTTATTTTTACTTTTAATATTTTAAATTTGTTTTCTAAACCATGCTTATGAAAAATTTTACTTTTTTTCTGATATCAATTATCATAACATTTACTTCAAATGCACAATGCACTATTAATACAGGTTCTTTTAAAAGCCCTCACACTGATGGCACTATGCAATACCTGCAATGGATGATGCAACAGAGCCCAACTCTACAAAAGAAGATGCAGATCGAAGAAGAAAAATTCAATGATTACATCCGTTTACATCATAATGAATTTAATACCAATAAAAATTCATACGTGATTCCGGTTGTTGTGCATATTGTTTATAAAAATTCATCAGAGAACATCACAGATGAGCGTGTAGCAGAACAAATAGCTCAAACCAATATTGATTTTGCCGGATTGAATTCACATTCAATGGAACAATTCTCAAATTCATTAAAAGCAAATACAGGTATCACTTTTTGTCTTGCAACAGCAGACCCCGATGGAAATCCAACAACAGGAATAACAAGAACACAAACAACTGTAACATCGTTTGGCACCGATAATAAAGTAAAGAATGATAATACAGGCGGGAAAAGTCCATGGGAAGTTTCAAAATATTTAAATATCTGGGTTTGTAATCTTGGAAATGGATTATCCGGTTACGGACAATTCCCTACTTCTGGCATAAATAATAAATTTGGACTTGTTGTAAATTATCAGTTTTTTGGAATCACCGGCACAACGTTTCCATACAACTTAGGAGCAACTACTACACATGAACTGGGGCATTGTTTTAATCTTTTTCATGTTGTCAGTGCCGATTCAAGTTGTACTGACAATGATTTGTGCCCTGATACACCTAATCAGCTAAGCTATCCTGTTGGTGATTTATCAGGATGCATTACCGATTACTGTACCGATACATGCCCCGGAATTATGTATATGAATTTTATGGGATATAGTGATGATGCGGAAATGACAAATTTTACACCCAACCAGTCTGAAAGAATGCAGGCTGCAATTGATATTTATTTATCATCAATTGCAAGCAGCGCCGTTACATCTTGTTCGGGAGCTGGAATAAATGAAATTTTAAATGATAATGATTTTTTTCTATACCCTAACCCTGCAAGTAACTCAATAATTATTGAAAATAAATCTTCAAAAAACAAAATGAATATTTTATTAATATACAATACACAGGGAAAGCCGGTTTTGCAAAAAATTTCATTTCAGCCAGCAACTACAATTGATATCTCGGAGCTTTCGGAAGGTATGTATTTTTTGAAAATTAAAAATGAAAGTCAAATCATTATGAAAAAATTCATTAAAGAATAATATTCACACTGATTTATAAAATATTGGTCTTTAATAAATATTCATCTGTCATTATCCTAATTTCTATTCATCCACTTTTATACTGAACATTATTCCATTAGAAATAATTTCCTTACTTTCGTGAGGCAAATTAATAATTGTAACAACTCAAACATCTATTAAATTTCAATTTTATGATAAAAAATATTTTCTCTGCCATTATCATTGTGGCAGTATGTGCTTCATTAAGCAGCTGCGGTGGCAGCGGAAAAAAAGGAAATGATTCCGATTCAACAAAAAAAGATACTTCAGCTATGCAAAAAAAACTCGACCAGTTTGCCGAAGTTGAACTTACTACCGACCTCAGCAAACTTACAGAAAAAGAAAAGAAAATGATCCCGATACTTATTGATATTGCAAAACTGATGGATGACATTTTCTGGATGCAAACATATGGTAACAAAGATTCATTGCTTGCTTCAATAAAAGATGAGAAAACAAAAAAGTTTGTTGAAATAAATTATGGCCCATGGGAGCGATTGAACAACAACGCTGAAATAATTGCAGGAGTTGGCGAAAAACCTAAAGGTGCTAATTTCTATCCAAAGGATATGACCAAAGAAGAATTTGAAAAATTTAATGATAAAAATAAAACCAGCCTCTATACCATTATTCGTCGAGATGAAAAAGGTGCATTGAAAACAATTTGGTATAATGAAGCTTTCAAAGAAAAAATTGAACAAGCTGCAAAGCTTTTGAAACAAGCTGCTGAACTTGCAGAAGATGCCGGATTAAAAAAATATTTTGAATTACGCGCGAAGGCATTGCTCAATGACGATTACTATGAAAGCGATATGGCATGGATGGATATGAAAACAAATACGATCGACTTTGTTGTTGGTCCCATTGAAAATTATGAAGACGGAATTTATGAATATAAAACTGCACAGGAAGCTGCCATTCTTGTTAAAGATAAAGAATGGAGCAAAAAGCTTGATAAATTTATTGCAACATTGCCCGAGCTGCAACAAGCGCTTCCTGTTGATAAAAAATACAAAACCGAAGTTCCCGGTTCAAGCTCCGACCTTGGTGTATATGATATTATTTATTATGCGGGTGATGCGAATTCAGGTGGAAAGACCATCGCAATCAATCTTCCTAACGACGAAAAAGTTCAGCTAAAAAAAGGTTCGAGAAGATTGCAATTGAAAAATACGATGAAAGCTAAATTCGATAACATACTTATGCCTATTGCCAAACAACTTATTGATTCTTCTCAACTCGCATATATAAAATTTGATGCATTCTTTAACAATACCATGTTCCATGAAGTTGGACACGGACTGGGAATAAAAAATACAATCAATGGCAAAGGTCCGGTAAGAACGGCAATGAAAGATGTTTCTTCTGCTTTTGAAGAAGCTAAAGCTGATGTTCTTGGATTGTTTTTAGTTACAAAACTCATCGAAAAAAAGATGATTACCAATATCACTCCTGAAGATAATTATGCAACATTCATGGCAGGACTCATTCGTTCCGTTCGCTTTGGAGCAGCCGAAGCACACGGCAAAGCAAATATGATGTGTTTTAATTATTTCGAAGAACTTGGCGCTTTTAAATTTGAAAACGGGAAATACAAAGTTGATTTTGCAAAAATGAAATCAGCTGTTGATAAATGGGCTGAGAAAATATTGGTATTCCAGGGAAATGGCGATTACGATAATGCTTTGACATTTTTAAATAAATACGGAATTGTAAAACCCGAACTTCAGAAATGTTTAGATAACCTTAAAACAGCCAATATTCCTGTTGATGTGGTATTCAAACAAGGAGTAGATGTTTTAGGACTGAAATAAATATACGGGTTTTGCTATTACATTATAAAATATACTCGTTCTTATCAGGTTTGCAAAGGCAAAACTGTTTAGAACGAGTTATACCGTACAGAAAACAAAAAATATTTTTGCAAAACTCTTTTCTGTCGGTATACATACTGTCGGGCTGAGTTTATCGAAGCTATATTTCGACAAGCTCAATATGACATCGACAAGCTCAATATGACATCGAAATTCATGTACAATAAAATAAAAAACTCAATTGCACAACGCGTTAAATAATTTTAAAAATAATATTCATTAATGTTCAAAAAATATTATTTTCTTCCTTTCCTGCTTTTCGCTTTTGTTAACGGCATTCATGCGCAGCAGGTATCGTTCTATAACCAGAGCGACAGCGCTGTTGCTGCCCGTTTAAAATACGATGACTCGGCACTGGCCCATGATTCTATGCTTGGGCGGGAAGCAGGAACAGAAGGAGAAATCAAAGCACGCGATTTTATTGTAAATAATTTTAAAAAAATCGGGCTTACTCCTTTATTTGAAAATTCATACCTGCAAGAGTTTGATGTGAATGGCGGAGCAAACATTGGTTTTAATATGCTTGAAATTAATAACAATATGTTTGTTTTCAACCAGGATTTCTACCCGATGGAGTTCTCATCAAGCGGAACAACAAAAGGTGAAATTATAAAAGTAAAATACGGTATCAATGCTCCTGAATTGAGTTATGATGATTATTCCAACTTAAAAAATATGGAAGGAAAAATTTTTGCTTTGCTTTATGATATTCCTGACAGTATGAAAAAAGCAGGATTTGATAAATACCAGAACGCATTCAACCGTGCAAATTATGCTTTTTCCAAAGGCGCTACAGCAGTAATATTTTACAATAACAAAGATGGACTGGCTGTGCCGTCAAAAGTAATTTCTAATAATATCAATGCACTTCCTCTTCCCGTTTTGTTTGCAGATAAAAAAGCTGCAAAACTTATTAATGTAGGCAAATTCATGAATGCAAACATTGAAACCAATATTACGCGAACCAAATGCAATTCGTCGTACAATATAGGCGGTTACATTGATAATAAAGCAAAATTCACTATTGTCATCGGGGCTCATTACGACCATATTGGTTATACAACTACCTCAACCGGCAAAAGAACTATTAATAACGGCGCCGATGATAATGCAAGCGGAACCTCAGCAATGATAGAATTAGCAAGGTTTTACAGCGACACCACCAAAGAAAAATATAATTTCATTTTCATGGCTTTCTCAGCCGAAGAAAAAGGATTATACGGTTCTGCCTTTTTCACAGAAAGCAATATCATAGATTTGAATAAAGTAGCATTCATGATCAATTGCGACATGGTTGGTAGGCTCGACAGCATAAAAAAATCGTTGACCATTTATTCTGTTGGAAGTTCGCCTGCATGGAAAAAAATAATCGAAAATACAAAACCCGAAGGCTTGGTTATTAATGCTAAAGAAGCTGCTGAAAGCGGTTCCGACCATTATAGTTTTTATAAAAAAAATATTCCCGATGTTTTCTTTTTTACTGAACTTCATTCCGATTATCATAAACCGGGTGATGATGTAAATAAAGTAAATTTTACAGGACTTACTCAAATCGTAAAATATATCGAACGATTTATAAACAATATTAACAGCGGGAAAAAATTACCCTTCTCGCGAACAACCACATACTGGTAATTCAAACCGAATTTCTGAAACATATGAAAAAATTCCTATTCATATATCTCTTATTGCCTTTTGCATTGACGGCTCAGCAAAAATTTAATTTTGCCGATTCAGCTATCGAAAACAGGTTGAAAAAAGATTTATATTTTCTTTCATCCGATTCAGCAAAAGGCAGAGAAGCAGGAACCATATACGAAATGAAAGCCGGTAACTATATCGCCAATGAATTTAAAAAAGCAGGGCTTACTCCTTTCAACATCAATGACAGCAGCTATTTTCAGGAATTCAGTAATTATAATAATTTCTGGGATGAAGAAAATAATACTCTTAAAATAAATGAAACCGCACTTGAACTCTGGAAAGATTTTTATCCTCTTGCACACGCCGGCGAAGGCACAGTAAACGGTTTAGCATTTAATAAAGCTTCATCTAAAAATCCGGAAAGCGATTTAAAAGGAAAAATTCTTTTTATCAATGAAGAAAATACGGTTATTGAAGAAGAGGCTAAAAATGCCGAAAGTAAAGGAGCTTCAGCAATCATTATCATACCAAAATCGGAATTTTATTCTTACTACAACTCGCAGATAAATTGCTTGTGCCCAGTTTTCATCATCAATAAATCGACTTATGAAAAAATAAATTTTTCAGAAAACACAATCGTTTCCTTACAACTAAAAAAGCAAAGCGGTCAGAAAATGCACAATGTTATCGGCTGTATTAATAACCGGGCAACTTCAACTATCATTATTGGCGGGCATTACGACCATCTTGGTTTTAAAAAAGATAATGAAAGCGGTGAATTAAAAATATTTAACGGCGCCGATGATAATGCAAGCGGAACTATTGCAGTAATTGAATTAGCACGTTATTTAAAACAGGAAGGTTCTAAAAATTATAATTATATTTTTTGTGCATTTTCGGGTGAAGAAGAAGGCCTGCTGGGTTCCTATCATTTCGTGAACAGTGAATATTTCAAATCCATTCCCTTTTCCCAGGTAAAATACATGCTCGATTACGATATGGTTGGAAGATTAGGTGCCTTCGGAAATGTATTATTCTTAAATGGTACCGGCTCATCAAAACAATGGAAAAAGATTATTAAAAATAACCGACCTGAAAATTTTTATATCAATAAAATCCCTGATGGAATGAATGGTTCGGATGACTATCCTTTCTATCAAAAAGGAATTCCTGTTTTATTTTTTATCACAGGGCTTCACCACGAATACCATACACCTGCCGATGATCCCGAAAAAGTAAACATTAAAGGAGAAGTACATATCATTAATTATTCAAAAAATTTAATAAATAATATCAGCAGCGAAACAAAGATCAATTACCATAAAGTCAACTTTTGGCAAACGTTCAGAAGTTATTACATTTATGCAAAAATGTTATTATAATTTTTTATCTAATATATTTATGAAGCATACTTTTAAAATATTTTTTATTCTATTCTTTATTCTTTCGAATACTTGTTGGACGCAGGTTTTAAAATACGAACAAACAGAATCAGCTATCATAACCCGATTGAAAAAAGATCTATCTGTTCTTTCATCCGATTCATTTATGGGCAGGGAAACAGGAACACAAGGTGAAATTATGGCTCGCGATTATATTATTTCACAATACAAAAATGCAGGAATACAGCCATTCTTCAGCGATAACTCATACACGCAAACCTTTACTTATAAAGAAAATCCAATTCTCGGGAAAAATAATATTTTAAAAATCAGTAAACATAATTTTATTTTAAATGATGACTATTATCCTCTTTCCTATTCCAGTTCATCCGGTGTTAAAGGAGAAATCGTTTATGCCGGTTTCGGGATATCAATTCCTTCTTCAGGCTATAATGATTACAAAAACCTTGGCGATATAAAAGGGAAAATATTTGTCATCGAAACAATGTTACCCAAACAATTCAAACAGGATTCTAATTTTATAAAATTCCTTCCGATTCAAAGAAAAATAGATACCGCTATAGCTCATGGAGCAGCAGGAATCATATTTATCAATTCTGAAAAAAACGGGAACAAACCTTCGTCAAAGATTGTAAAATATATAGACCCTTCGAAAATTCCAATAATTTTTGCACAAAATAAAGCTTCAAGATTGCTTCGTAAAAGCAAAAAGGATATGGTAGAAATGAATGTGGATATTGACAGAAAAATAACTACTGGTTATAATATTGCCGCATATATCGATAATCATGCACCTGCAACTATTATTATTGGCGGGCATTACGACCATATAGGAATGGGAAAGGAAAATTCGCGTAACAACGGGTTACCTTTACAGGTTCATAACGGAGCTGACGATAATGCAAGCGGAACTGTTGCTGTTATGGAGCTGGCAAAATATTTTAAAAATTCGGATAAGAAAAATCATAATTATCTTTTCTTGAATTTTTCAGGTGAAGAAAAAGGATTATTAGGTTCAGCATTCTTTACAAAAAGTACGTTCTTCGATACTACAACAACTTCATACATGCTTAATATGGATATGGTAGGGCGCTACGATACATCAAAAGTCGGGTTCAATATCATTGGTACCGGAACTTCACCATTATGGGACACATTGATAGCACTGGCATCAAAAAACGATTTAAAAATAAAGAAAAATGAATCCGGCTTCGATGGATCTGATCAAATGTCGTTCTACCTGAAAAATATTCCCGTACTTTTTTTCTTTACAGGAATACATCCCGACTATCATATGCCAACAGATGATATAGAAAAAATAAATTTTGAAGCAGAAGCAAGAATAATAAAATTTGCAGAAAGAATTATCGAGATAACAGATACGATTAAGAAAATGCCTTTTTCATTTACAAAAAACAAAAAGGATTTTACTCGTCCATCCATGAGCGTTACCCTGGGTGTGGTTCCCGACCATTCCTATGATGGAAAAGGATTACGCATATTAGGAACAACCCCAGGAAAAACCGCTGAAAAAGCAGGACTTAAAGCAAACGATATTATTTTAAAAATAGGGGAATATGAAACAACTGATATCATGTCGTATATGAAAGCATTAGGTTATTTTAAAAAAGGCGACAAAACAAAATTACTTATAAAACGCGGCGAAGAATCATTAATAATAAATGTTGAATTCTGAAATTAATATTATGCAAAAAAATTTGAAAATTGCTGTTTTTGGTAGTGGTAGTTGGGGGACAGCTATAGTAAAAATTTTATTGAACAACACCACTCCTGTTAACTGGTGGATAAGGGAAAATGAAATTATCGACAACATTCGCAACTTCCGTCATAATAATTTATACCTGAGTTCTGTGGAGTTTAATCCCGAATCCCTTGTATTATCAAGTGATATAAAGGAAATAGTTTCTTCTTCCGATATATTGATATTTGTCGTCCCTTCTGCATTTCTTAATGCATCGCTTTCCGGGCTTAATCCTGATGATTTTAGAAATAAATTTGTTGTATCGGCAATTAAAGGAATAGTCCCCGAATACAATGTTATCATTGCTGATTACTTCATGAGCAGGTTCAATGTTCCATACAGTAATTTTGCTGTTGTAAGCGGGCCATCTCATGCTGAAGAAATAGCGCTTGAAAAATTGACCTATCTTACAGTAGCATCACAGAACCATGAACTGGGTGAAAAATTATCACAGCTTTTTAAATGTCGATATGTAATGACCTCTGTTTCCGATGATATTTTCGGAACTGAATATTCCAATGTAATTAAAAATATTATTGCCATTGCAAACGGCATTTGCATTGGCCTGGGTTATGGCGATAATTTCCAGGCAGTGCTTATCAGCAACGCCATACAGGAGATAAAACGTTTTGTTGATGCAGTACATCCTATCGACCGCGATATAAAAAGTTCGGTATACCTAGGAGACCTAATGGTAACAGCATATTCACAATTCAGCCGCAACCGTACATTTGGAAATATGATCGGAAAAGGTTATTCCATAAAGTTTGCAATGCTCGAAATGAAAATGGTTGCTGAAGGATATTATGCAGCGAAATGTATTTGGGAGATCAATAACAAATATAATGTCGATATGCCTATAACAGAAGCTGTGTATAACATCCTTTATTTAGGACATTCTCCTGCAAAAGAAATTCATATACTTACTCAGAAACTTTCATAGAGGAATTACGCCTGTTGGTTTAATTTATAATTAAAAATAAATTTTATCATTTATATTTGCTTTCAGAGAACGATTGTTTAATCAATAAATTTAATAGTATGAAACGTTTACTTTTTGTTTTTATGTTAGCCTTAACTTTAGAGGTTAAAGGCTTTGCAACAGCGCCGGATGAAGGGATGTGGCTTCCAATGTTTATTGACCGGTTGAATTATGTGGACATGCAGAAAATGGGACTGCATCTTACTGCTGACGAATTATACAGCATAAATCATTCAAGTTTGAAAGATGCTATTGTATCGCTTGGATTTTTCTGTACTGCCGAAGTAGTATCTAATGAAGGTCTTCTTTTTACAAACCACCATTGTGGATATGAATCCATACAGGCACACAGTTCTATTGACCATGATTATTTAACTGATGGTTTTTGGGCTATGAGTAAAAAAGAAGAATTACAGAATGAAGGACTTACCGCATCATTCCTGGTTCGTATGGAAGATGTAACAGCAAAAGTTCTGGCTAATGTTACTGATGATATGTCGGAATCAGACAGGTCGGCAAAAGTTGAAGAAGTTATTTCTAAAATTGAAAAAGAAGCTTCAGAAAAAGGCAAGTATGATGCTAACGTTGGAACTTTCTTTGAAGGAAATGAATTTTATCTTTTTGTTTATCAAACATACAAAGATGTAAGATTGGTTGGCGCTCCTCCTTCAGCAGTAGGGAAATTCGGTGGCGATACCGACAACTGGATGTGGCCACGCCATACCGGCGATTTCAGCATCTTCCGCGTTTATACAGCTCCCGATGGTTCGCCTGCAGAATACAGTGAAAAAAATATTCCTATGGTTCCAAAACATTATTTACCCATTTCATTGAAAGGTGTAAAAGAAAATGATTTCACCATGATTTGGGGATATCCCGGTCGTACCGACCGCTATCTAACTTCTTATGGAGTTAAACTTGCAACAGATCAATCAAATCCTACTACAGTGAAAATTCGTGATAAAAAACTCGAAATCATTAAATCGTATATGGACGTAAATCCTGTTATTAAAATTCAATATGCTGCAAAATATTCCGAATCGAGTAATTATTGGAAATATTTTATAGGTCAGACAAAAGGATTGAAACACCTTAAAGTATATGAGAAAAAACAAGAGCAGGAAGAAGCATTTATGAAATGGGTTAATGCCGATGCAAGCAGAAAAGCCAAATATGGAACTGCATTAACAGATATTGCTGACGGTTACAGCAAACTTACTAATTATAATCTTGCTTTGAAATATTTAGAAGAAGCAGCTTTCCAGGGGCCTGAAATCGTTTACTTCGGCTATGGAATGCTTAACTTATACAGCGTATTAAAAAATAAAAATAGCAAACCGGAAGCTATAAAAGCTGCTGCCGAAGAATTTAAAGAAAAGTGTGCTGATTTTTATAAAGATTATTACAAGCCATGCGACAAGGATTTATATGAAGCTTTATTAAAAATGTTTTATGATAATGTTCCCAAAGAACAGCATCCTTCAATATTTACAGATGTGCTTGATAAAAAATTCAAAAGCGATTTTAAAAAATTCACCGATGCGGTTTATAGCAAATCGATATTCCCCGATTCAGCAAAGATGTATGCATTCCTTGCCAAACCTACATTTAAAGTGCTTGATGCTGACCTCGGATTTAAAACCATGATTTCAATGATTAAGTCATACTCAACTATGGCACAAGGTTTAAATGATATAAAAGAAAAGATTGACAAAGGCGACAGGCTTTATGTTGCCGGCACACGCGAAATGTATTCCGATAAAAAATTCTATCCCAATGCCAATTCAACCATGCGTATGACTTACGGAAAAGTGGGTGATTATTTCCCTGCCGATGCCGTTCATTACAATTACATCACTACGCTCGACGGTGTAATGGAAAAAGAAGATACTACAAATGATGAATTTATTGTACCTAAAAAACTTAAAGAACTGTGGCAAAAGAAAGATTACGGACGCTATGCCGACAGCACCGGTAACTTAGTAACCTGCTTTATTGCCAATACAGATATTACAGGTGGTAATTCAGGAAGCCCGGTAATAAATGGCGATGGACAATTAATTGGGTTAGCATTCGACGGCAACTGGGAAGCTATGAGTGGCGATATTGCTTACGAACCCAAACTGCAACGCACTATTGCCGTTGATATCCGTTATGTTTTATTTATGATTGATAAATATGCCGGAGCAAAAAATTTAATTGACGAGCTTACAATAGTGAAGTAAAAAAATATTTTTTCAAAAACATAAAAATCCCAATTCAATATAAGAGTTGGGATTTTTTTATTTTACTTTTTGGACTAAAGTCATTTTTATTCTTTTCTTTTTCCTTACTGTGATTTTGACGACTTTAAAGAAAAACTATCTGATGCCATAAAGGTTTATTCCGAAGAAATGCCTTTGGCTGCATTGAATGGCAAAACTCCCGATGAAGCATTTAATGGTGTTAAACCGTTTTCTGTTGATGTTGAATCTCTCATAAAAGAGGCTGCTGTTTACCGCCGAAATACCAATAGGCTTAGCGACTGCTTCTAAAGAACAGCCACAAATAATTTCATGATATTCCATAAGCATTTGTTTTGTTCACTTTCTGAAACTAAAAACACCGTACAAGTTTTTCTTATACGGTGTTTTCATTTGTGCTTTTTTTATAAAACCTATAACTATTTTTTTACCAAGCACAGTTCGAATATTCGTTCCTTTTGTATAGACATGCTTGTAGAAATTGCAATGCAACGAAGAACTGCTGTAACTTATTGTAGTTTTTTTGAATGTTTTGAGGGTTTTCTATTGAATGATATGTTTTTCCCTTTTTTTATTTCAAAAGATAAAATAGTTTTACACTCTTTATTATTATCATAAAATAAAGAACTATATTTTGCAAAATATTTTATATTAGATTTTTGAAAAATATTTTCTTCTCTATTTATAGCTTTTTTAATATTTTCAGAAGGACCTATTATATTATTTTTTATTAAATTAATATAAAATGAATCGTTTTTTCTTATAATAATTTTCTGCGCATTAAGCGCATTAAACCTTATTGTATCCTTATTGTATAAATAAAAAAAATTAGATATTAACAAATTCATATTAGGATAAATTACATAGCATGAATCAGTATTATTAGTAATTTGTAAAAGACATTCTAAATATGGTTGAATATCATTTTTCTCATCCTCAATAGATGGAATATATACATTCGTTTCAATCCATTTGATTTCTAAATGAGATTCTTCTTTCTTTAGATTACATGATATTAAGCATCCATATAAAATAAAAATAAACCCAATTATACTTTTGATTTTAATTTTATTTCTTTTTAACATCATTAGTTTTATGATATTGTATCTGATATTCTCCTTTTTCATAATCATAGTCTAATTTATCATATTTTATTCCAAGTTTTTTTTCAAACTTCAAAATCTCTGATTGATAATTATCTTTATCTCTAATACCAACTAGGTTTACTCCCTCGCTCGGCGAAGTCTTGTGTGATAGCTTGTGTGTTTGATGACTTCGTCGCATAAATATATCTAATATGTTCTCATTACTCTATCAATTAATATTACTTCCAATACACTATCCATTTCAGCATAATTCCTTGCACTTGAATATAAATAATCTTCAGGATGCTGAACAATCGCCGCTTTTACAGGATTGTTATGAATATAGTCTAATTTTTCTTGAATGAAATTTGGTGAATATAAATAAATTGCATGATTCTCATGTGTCCAAAATTGATATTTTTCATTTCTTCTGTGTTGATTAGCATTAAATGAAAACCTGTTCAACATCCATTCTTTTCAACTTTCCTGTGGGTTATCAATAATCTCTTTTATTATTTTGCTTGATGTAAATTTCTTGAAATCTCTTACTGTATCACTTAATTTTCCGCTTGTACTATTAACTATTAAATGAACGTGATTCGACATTATTACATATCCGAATATTTGCAAATCCTTGTTCTGTTTACAATACGAAAGACTATCTATTACAATATCTCTATAAACCTGCCTTGTAAATATATCTATCCAATCAACAACCTGAAAAGTTAAATAATGTAAACCTGCTTGTTCTTTTATTTGATAGCCTGTTGTCATTTTTATTTTTAATAAAAATAAAATAATTTTTGTAGTCAGAGACTACGATTTATATTCGACATAGTCTCCCGCACATTTGCCTACCCTCAAGACTATGCCGAGCACTTGAAAAACACTACGCTTAGAGGGGGGATTTTTTATTTTATTATTTTGGCTAAAGCCATTTTTATTCTTTTCTTTTTTCCCCGACCTAAAGGTCGGGGCTATTTTTATATTTGTATTTTTGAAACATAATATTGCACATTCATGAAATACCATATCATTCTATTTTTATTATTAATAAAAAGTACAATCATATCATCGCAAAATCTTATCCCAAACCCCGGGTTCGAAGATTATAAAAAAGATTGTTTTACAAGTCAACTTGATTCACACGATAATATTGAATGTTTGAATAACTGGTTTAATCCTTCATTCGGACTTCCTGGCTATGAAAATATAAAAGACAAATATTCATTTCACCCTTTCAAACCGCATAAAGGTAATGGAATGATTACACTTGATATAACAATTAATTATGATACACTATCAGAATATATTAGTGTTGAATTGAAAAAAGCTTTAGAAAAAAATACAAAATACAAGTTATCTTTTTATTTAAAAGTTTGGGAAAATACGGGAGTTGTATATAATAATCTTGGAATAATTTTTTCAGAAAACAAAATACATAAAATTAGCCGATACGAACTATATAAATATACACCTCAAATTATATGGGAAAACCCGGTTGGTAGTTATGAATGGTTAAAATATGAAAATTATTATATTGCAAAAGGCGGAGAAAAATATATAACCATCGGTGCTTTTAATAAAAATAATAGCGTTCTTAAAAAAATACTTAATATTTATAAAATGAATAATTCATCAGCAAGATATTACCTTGACGATATTACTCTTGAGTCAATTGAAAAACTAAATTTACAAGAAAATACTGATGCTATCGTAAATACTGAAATAACAACTATCATAAAGGATCAACCCAAAACTGAAATATTAAATATTGAAAAAGGAAAATCAATTGTATTAAAAAATATCTTTTTTGAATTCAACTCGGCAGTACTTAAAGACAGCTCATTTACTGAATTAAATTTATTGGTAAAATATTTAACCGAAAATAATAACTCCTCAATTCAAATAAATGGATATACTGATAATATTGGCTCTGCTGAATACAATAAAAAACTTTCCGAGGACAGGGCTAAAGCTGTTGCCGATTATTTAATATCAAAAAATATAAATAAAGAAAGAATAAATTATAGCGGATTTGGAAAAGAAAATCCTATTTCTTCAAATGAAAATGATGAAGGAAGAAGTAAAAACAGAAGAGTGGAATTTATTATTCAATAAACTATTGTTATGTTAAGAATAAAAAGACACATTTCAATAACCAATTCGCCGCGGCGAATGAACATCGAATTTCCAATAATCAAGTATAACTTCGCCATTTGATATTGATGGTCGTATATTCTAAATTAATTTGTAGCCAATTTACATTTAACTTAACACTACAATAACTCTTCGTAATAAAAATATGCAATTTAATTTTGTTTAAAACTTTACCTTCTAAACAACTGATTTAAAGGATTAAGTTTTTAACTTTGTAATATATCTTTATCAAATATGAAGCAAAAACTAACAATAAAGAAGTTGCTTGAAGAAGCTAAAGAATTTTGTATTACAGAATCAAAAAACAAGTACAAAGAACTTTTCGGAGTTACTGATGGAAAAGCCGTTGGAACATACATTGAACATAAATTCAAAAAACATCTACAGGATAAATACATTTTAACCATTGGTTCTTCTGCAAGTGGTATCGACTTACCTTCTGATGATATACAAACAGATATAAAAGTAACCTCAGTAAAACAGCCACAATCATCTTGTCCTTTTAAAGATGCAAAACAGAAAATTTTCGGACTAGGTTACAACCTTTTAGTTTTTGTTTATGATAAGAAAGATGAATCTAAAACAAAAACTGCAATATTGAATTTTGTTAGTTGCTCGTTCGTTTCAAAAGAAAGAACGGCTGACTATACAACAACCTTTCGCTTAAGAGAAATGGTTAACGATAAAGCAAATGAAGCCGATATTATTTCATACCTGACTGATAAAAATATTCCCGCTGATGAAATTACTCTTACTCAATTAGCAAAACAAATTTTGGATAATCCACCTGAACAGGGATTTTTAACCATATCAAACGCTTTGCAATGGAGATTACAATATCAAAGAATAGTTGATCTGAATGAACAAGTTAAGGGAATTACTAAAATCATTCATAAAGCTAAAAAATGATGAAAATATTTGAAGCAAATATTTCTTATCAGGTTTCGGATTTATTAAAAACGAATTTGAATAAAATAAAGCTTTTTGAAACTGCCAACCATAAAATATTTGAGATTTGCGGAATTAGGAATTTTTTTAACAACAATAAAGAATTATTATACCTTAAAGAACATATTTCCATTACCCAAAATATAATTGAAGAACCTGACCGTGCCGAATATGGCGACTTTCAAACGAATATACATTTAGCAAAATCAGTTGCCGTTTTTTTGAAAGAGAAAAAGATTAACCCAAAAATTATTATAGAACCAACTTTTGGAAAAGGAAATTTTATAATTGCATCTCTAGAGGCATTCCCAAATGCTGAAAAAATAATAGGAGTTGAAATTTATAAACCTTATGTATGGGAAACGAAATTCAATATCATTCAATTTTATATTGACAATCCCAGAGATAAAAAACCAGTTATTGAAATCAATCATTTCAATGTTTTTGATTTCGATTTTAAAAGCATAGCAATTGAACATTCCAAAGACGAAACTCTAATTGTTGGTAATCCGCCATGGATAACAAATTCCAAATTAAGCAGCCTTGAATCTGATAATCTTCCGGTAAAATCAAACTTTAAAAAGCATAGTGGCTACGATGCAATGACAGGTAAAGGAAATTTTGATATTGGAGAATACATTACGCTAATGATGTTTGATGCTTTTCAAAATTCAAAAGGACATTTCGCTTTTCTTGTAAAAAATTCTGTTATCAAAAATGTTATATTTGACCAAAAGCAACGCAGATATAATATCTCTGATTTACAAAAACTCACCATCGACAGTAAAAAAGAATTTAATGTTTCCGTTGAAGCCGCTTTATTTTTTTGTAAATTAAACTCCCCATCAGAATTTACCTGCACGGAATTTAATTTTTATAATCAAACTAAACTAATAAATCAACGGAACTTGCCTATTGGAAAATTCGGCTGGGTAAAAGAGAAATTTGTTTCAAATATTGACTTCTATGTTCGCTATAGTGACATTGATGGACTTTGCCCATTTGAGTGGAGACAAGGCATAAAACATGACCTGTCTTCAATAATGGAAATAGAAAGAATTAACGGGCACTTTATAAACGGGCTACATCAGGAATTTAATCTCGAAGAAGATTTGGTTTATGGCCTACTAAAAAGTTCTGACCTCAAACAACTAGTAATTGATAAAACAAGAAAATATACAATTATTACACAAAAGAAAATAGGACAAGACACTTCATTTATTAAAAAAGAATTTCCAAAAATATTTAATTATTTACACAAAAACAAAACTCAATTCGATTCTCGAAAATCCAGTATTTATAATAATAAGCCTGCCTTTTCTATTTTTGGAATTGGCGACTATTCATTTGCACCTTACAAAATTTCAATTTCAGGATTATACAAAACTTTTACTTTCAGTTTAATTCTGCAACAAGACAACAAGCCGATAATGCTTGACGATACATGCTATTTGCTCGGATTTGATGATATTGATTATGCAGCCTATACTCTCATTATTTTAAACTCGGAAAAAACAAAAGCACTTTTGCAATCAATAACATTTTCCGATGCTAAAAGAACTTTCACAAAAGAAATTTTAATGCGTATCGATTTATATAATCTTGCTTTACATTCCTCAAAAATCAACATGCAGCAAGAGCTTGAAAAGTTTAATAAAACTTTCAAATTAAAAATTAGTTTCAAAAAGTGGAACGACTATTTAAGTTTAATGAAACCTGTTGCAAAACACAAACAAATGAAACTTTTTGTATAAAGTAAAAATGCAAAACTTCAAAAACATTAAAGGCTTTTGAAGTTTGTTTTGGGATTTGAATTTTAATTTTTTATTCCTGGTAGTAAACTCTCTTCACCCTTCTTGAAACGCTTGTCAGCACTTCGTATGGAATGGTTTCCATATCAGCAGCAAATTCAGATATTGGATATTCAGCGCCAAACACAATTACATCATCACCTTCTGCAGCATGAATATCGGTAATATCGATCATGCACATGTCCATGCATACATTGCCAACAATATTCGCAAAACGCCCGTTAACATATAATTTACCATGACCATTACCCAGCTTGCGGTTCAATCCGTCGGCATAACCAATAGGAACAGTAGCAATTTTCATATCATTTGCAGCTATCCACTTGTGTCCATAACCTATTGATTCACCTTTGGGAATTGATTTTATTTGCGAAATCACCGTTTTCAGCGTACTTACATTTTGTAAAAATGTTTGTTCCTGTTCGTTTACAGCAACGCCATACAAACCTATTCCCAATCGCACCATTTCAAATTGCGCATCGCGAAAACGGCTGATACCGGCAGAATTCAGTATATGACTTAATATCTGGTAATCAAAATTCTGTTGAATAAATTCGCTCATTTCGCGGAATAATGAAATTTGGGAGCGTGTAAAATCATCCTGTGCAGGGTCATCGCTAGCAGCAAGATGTGAGAATACTGATTTGACTACAATATTTTTATTGTCTTTAATATGGTCTACAAGCCTTGCTATATCGCTCTTTTCAAAACCCAGCCGGTGCATTCCTGTATCTAATTTGATATGAATATTTGCTTTTTTATCGCTGTCTTTATAATTGCGTGCAACGGCTTCTTCAAAAAGTTCAAGAATACGGAAGCTATAAATTTCTGCTTCAAGATCGTACTTCAGCATGGCATCAAAACTCTGTTCTTCAGGATTCATAACCATTACAGGTGTGGTAATTCCTGATTTGCGTAATTCAACTCCTTCATCAGTATATGCTACTGTTAAATAATCCACCTGGTGATATTGTAAGATATTTGCAATTTCATAACTTCCGCTTCCGTATGAAAAAGCTTTAACCATAGCCATCATACGGGTTTCCGGTTTCAACAGGCTGCGATAATAATTTAAATTATGCACCAGTGCATTCAGGTTTATTTCAAGAACGGTTTCATGCGCTTTTTGTTGCAGCGCTTTTCCTATCCTCTCAAACTTAAATATTCGCGCACCTTTCAGCAATATGGTTTCATTATGAAATTCCGAAAAAGGAAAGTCTTTCATGAAATCGGCAGTCGTTTCATAAAAAAGTTTATCAATATGAAATTTATCTTTCTGCCTGCTTATGGCTTTTCCTATTCCTATTATCCTGTTTATTTTTTTATTTAAAAGAAGTTCGGCAACGTCTGAATACAGCTCATCTTCATTACGTCCGCTTTGTAAAATATCGGAAAGGATTATTGTTTTTTCCCTGTGTTGTTTTTGTTGATTAAGAAAATCGATCGCAATACTCAGCGAGTTAATATCCGAATTGTAACTGTCGTTTATCACAGAACAGTTATTGATGCCTTCTTTTAATTCCAGTCGCATTGCAACAGACGAAAGGTTGAGCATTCGTTTTGCAATTACATCATTTTCGTAATCCAGTACCAGCATTGTAGCCCAGCACTGAATGGCATTTTCAGTTGATGCATCATCTGAAAAAGGAATGGTTATCTGAAGTTTTTCATTTTTGTAAAGACCTTCTATCGTGGTTTTGTTATTCCTCCGGTTAATGTTTTTAATAAGCAGGCTGGCATTACTCTTATGGCTCCAGGTAAATGTTTTAATGTTCTTTAAATTTTCTGCACGAACAATTCTTTCTTTAATTTCAAGATAATCGGAACAATAAATAAGTATATTTACTTTTGTAAAAAGTTGTAATTTCTCATTCGTTTTCTGTGTAATATTAATGAAGTTCTCATCATGCGCCTGACCAATATTCGTGAATATACCAATTGTCGGCTGAATGATGGCTTGTAATTTATCCATCTCATCAACTTCAGAAATCCCTGCTTCAAAAATTGCCAGTTCATGCTCAGCATCCATTTGCCAAACACTTAAGGGAACTCCTATTTGTGAGTTAAAACTTTTTGGACTGCGAACAATTTTTTTATCATCACTCATCAATTGGAACAGCCATTCTTTTACAATTGTTTTTCCATTACTGCCGGTAATTCCAATAACCGGAATACTGAATTTCTTCCGATGAAAAATTCCAAGAGTTTGTAATGCCGATAAAGAATTTTTTACTTTAATAAAATTGGCTTCCTGACAATTTTGCACAAAACTATCATCCTGTGAAATCACAAAATTCCTGACCCCTTTTTCGTAAAGTTCTTCAATATATTTGTGACCGTTATTGCGTTTGGTGATGATTGAAAAAAATAAAGAATTATCCGGTGATATTAATTTACGGCTGTCGATCACCAATTGTTTTACAACAGAATCGGGTGATGGCAACTGCACCATTTCACCTTTAATGATTTTACAAATTTCGTTGATACTATATGAAGCCATATTAATTTTATAACACAAGTTTTGGTTCGCTGCCCGGTTTTTCTTCGTCATGAACAGTAAACTTAAGCGGATTTACGGTAAGTTCATTATACAACCTTCTGTTCCTGCAAATATCAATAGCAAGATAAAGCGCTTCGCGGAATGAATCGGCAGAGGCTATATTTTTTCCGGCAAGTTCATATGCAGTGCCATGTGCAGGCGATGTGCGTACAATGGGCAATCCGGCAGTATAATTCACTCCGCTGTCGAATGTCAGAGTTTTAAATGGGATCAGGCCCTGGTCGTGATACATTGCTATTACTGCATCGAATTTTGTAAATGATGATGAACCAAAAAATCCATCGGCAGGATAAGGACCAAATGCAAGAATACCTGCTTCTTTTGCTTTCTTTATTGCAGGGATAATTATTTTATTTTCTTCATCACCAATAACTCCGTTGTCGCCGGAATGAGGATTAACGCCCAATACAGCTATTCTTCCTTTTCTTATTCCAAAATCTTTCAGAAGCGATTCATTCAATATTTTAATTTTATTTAAAATTAATTCTTCCGTTAAAGCATTAGAAACATCCTTTAAAGGAATATGCCCGGTAACAACGCCTATGCGAATATTATTGCTAACCATCAGCATTAAAAAATCTTTGGTATTAAATTTTTCTGCAAGATATTCTGTATGCCCCGGAAATTTAAACCCCTGCGATTGAATATTTTTTTTGTTGATTGGCGCGGTAACCAGCGCATCAATATGATCATGTTTTAAATCTTCAACAGCTGCCTCGAGCGACATGAGCGACAATTGACCGCCAACTTCAGTTGACATTCCTAAATCAATTTTTACTTCTTTATCATAAATATTAATAATGTTCGCTCTTCGCGAAATTGCAGCATCAGCATTCTTCACAAGATTAAGATTGAATTCGCCAACGTCGAGTGTCTTCCTGTGATATGAAGCAACTTTAGAAGAACCATAAACAATGGGTGTGCAGATTTCCATAACACGTGGATTGGCAAGTGTTTTAATTATTATTTCATAACCAATACCATTGATGTCGCCTTGCGATATTCCTATTTTAAAACGTTCTTCGTTATCGGATTTTGTCATATCAATAATTTTAAAATATTAAATGCGATTTTTTTCTTTTATTATTTTTTAGAAATATTCTTCATGAAATCGAAAAGCAATCTTACGCAATAACCTGTTCCGCCCTGTCCAAGATAAGTGTAGCGGTTATCCATGAATGCAGGTCCTGCTATGTCAAGATGTATCCATGGGTAATCCGTAAAATGTTCAAGAAATTTTGCAGCGGTAATAGCTCCTGCATAAGCGCCACCAATATTTTTCATATCGGCAATTTCCGACTTTAATAATTCTTTATAATCATCCCACATTGGAAACTCTACAATGCGCTCGCATACGGCATTTCCGGAGTCCATTAATTTTTTCATAAACATTCCGTGATCTTTTCCCATTCCCACCATTGCATATTTTCCAACGGCGGCATGCGCTGAACCTGTAAGCGTAGCCATATCAATAACCAACCCGGGATTTAATTTTTTCGCGTAACTTAATGCATCGGCAAGAATCAATCTTCCTTCTGCATCGGTATTTAAAACTTCAACCGTAGTACCGTCATGCATGGTAATTATATCGCCGGGTACGAAACAGTTACCACCGGGACGATTATCTGTTGATGGAATTAATCCATAAACATGAACAGGTAATTTTGCTGATGCAATTGCATGAATTGCTCCTATTACAGCTGCTGCTCCCGACATATCGCACTTCATGGTTTCCATGCTTTGCCAGGGTTTCAGACATATACCACCGGTATCAATAACCAACCCCTTACCCACAAAAACATAAGGTTTTTTGTTTACCGGTTTTGCAGGTTTCCATTCAATAATAGTGAAAGTAGGCGGGTCAATACTGCCTTTATTTACGGCAAGCAATCCACCCATCTTCAATGTTTCAATTTGCTTTTTATTTAAAACTTCAACTTTAGCGCCTGCACTTTTGCACACTTTCAACGCTTCATCAGCAAGTTTTGCAGCATTCAAATATGAAACAGGTTCATTAACCAAATCACGACTGATATAAACCGACTTAAGAATTATGTTGATTTCACTGATGTTTGCAGCATTCACTTTTTTTGAAAACACCGAAATATTCTCGAGTGTGTGAATGGTTTTTTTTGAACAAACACCTTTTTTATATTTTGTAAATTGATAATTTCCTAATACCAACCCTTCAATAAACGCTATGGTATTCTCGGTTTTTTCTGAAATATCTACAATCTGAATCTTGGAAATTTTCTGACTGTTGATCTTAGGTAACAGGCTGTCGGCGGTTTTGCGGTAATATTCCTTTACATCATACCCTTGTTTTTTATTGTCGGGAAAAACAACAAAATCCCATTTTTTAAGCCTGTTAAAAGAAAAAGTTTTTGTTTCGTTTTTCGATAACAGCGAAGACATATATGTTATTTCATCTTTGGTGAAAGAATATTTTGCAAGGCTTTCCGGTTTCTCGGCAAGAAATATGGCGTTTACTGCAACAGAATATTTTTCGGTTTTTTCAATATTTTTAAACATATATGATTATTTTTGAAAAATTATAAAAGGATTACAAAATTACAAATCCTGCCCAGATTTAAGTTATATTTTTTAATTATTTATTAAAGTATGAATTTCGACGAGAACATACTTTTTGAAAAAGCATTGAATTCAGAATTTCTTTCTGTTGATGAAGGTTTATTTCTTTATAAAAATGCCTCCACTGCATCGTTGATGTATATTGGACATGAATTACGGAAGAAAAAAATTCCGGGAAACAAGGTAACATGGATGATCGACCGTAATGTAAATATCACTAATGTATGTGTGTCGGGTTGCCTTTTTTGTAATTTTCATTGTTCACCCAAAAGTAAAAAAGCTTACACCACTTCGATTTACCAATATATTGATAAAATTGAAGAGATGAAAAAACTAGGAGGCAACCAGTTATTATTGCAGGGCGGAATGAATCCCGACCTGGATCTGGAATATTATAAAAATTTATTTAAGGATTTAAAAAAGAGATTTTCTAATTTAAAACTTCATGCATTGGGACCTCCTGAAATTGTTTTTTTAAGCGAAACAAGCGGAAAAACATATCAGCAGGTACTTGAAGAATTATGTGAAGCAGGACTTGCATCATTACCCGGAGCAGGCGCAGAAATTTTATCCGACAGGGTAAGAAAAATTATTTCCCCGAAAAAATGTGGCGCCCATCAATGGCTTGAAGTAATGAAAGAAGCTCACAACCTTCGTTTACTCACCTCTGCTACCATGATGTTCGGACATTTGGAAACTTTAAAAGAACGAGTTGAGCATCTGGTTTTAATTCGCGATACGCAAAATAAAAAACCGGAAGATGCAATAGGTTTTATTGCATTTATTCCATGGCCTTTTCAACATAAAGGAACGGCATTAAATAAAAAATTCGGAATACAAAATGCGGTTACTTCAGAAGAATATATCCGTACCATAGCCATAAGCCGGATTATGCTTCCCAATATCAATAATATCCAGGCATCGTGGTTAACCGTTGGTAAAGAAACTGCACAGGTTTGCCTGCATTCGGGAGCTAATGATTTTGGCTCGATAATGATTGAAGAAAATGTTGTTTCAGGTGCAGGCGCTTCAAATTCTTTCAACGCCGATGAAATTCAAAAAGCTATTACTGATGCGGGTTTTACACCACAACTTCGGAATCAGAAATATGAAAATATTAGCATGCCTTTTTAATTAATCCGATTTTAATTTTTACATAGTTAAAATGTCATAAATTAGCATTTAACAAGTTTTAAGTTCATTTATATAAAATAAAATATTTAATTTAGTGTTCATTATTCTTTAAAAGTTTATGCGAAGGTTCATCATAATATTAATTATTGTTTTTTCTTGCTACTCCTCATTTGCTACACATATGAGAGCAGGGGAAATTACATATAAATGGCTTCATGACCTCACATATGAATTTACTATTGTTACTTATACCTATACATATAGCCAGGCTGACCGGCCAAACTATGAAATATTCTGGGGTGATAATTCTTCTTCCATTATTGATCGGGTTCAGGAAATACTGCTTCCCGATAGCATCAAATACAATAAATATGTTGGAGAACATACTTTCCCCGGTCCTTATACTTATGTTATTACTCTTGAAGATCCTAACAGGAATGATGGTGTTGTAAATATCCCTTACAGTGTAAATGTTCCGTTCTTTATACAAACCACACTTGTTATTAATCCTTTTTTAGGACCAAATAATTCTCCCACGTTACTTAATCCACCTATTGATAATGCCTGTGTCGGGAAAATATTCATTCATAACCCTAACGCTTATGATATTGATGGCGACAGCATTTCATATCGTTTGGTAAATTGCAAAGGAGAAGATGGACTGGATATACCGGGATATATGTATCCTGTTGCCAGTACTTATTTTGGCATCGACCCGATTACCGGTGATCTTACGTGGAATTGCCCAGTATCCCAGGGTGAATATAATGTTGCTTTTCTTATTGAAGAATGGCGACACGGAATACTTATAGGGAGCGTAACCCGC
This sequence comes from Bacteroidales bacterium, assembly GCA_035353855.1. Lineage (NCBI taxonomy): Bacteria > Pseudomonadati > Bacteroidota > Bacteroidia > Bacteroidales > Bacteroidales bacterium. The sequence goes on from DAOQAK010000004.1 coordinate 42,670, forward strand.
GATATGCAAATTAGTGTTGTCAGTTGCAATAATAATCCACCCGTTATTCAAAACATCATGGATACCTGCGTACTCGCAGGGACTTTACTGGAATTTGATGTTATTGCTACAGATGTGGATAATGACCTTATAACACTTACCGCTAATGGCGGTCCTTTAATGCTATCCGATAATCCTGCCTCATTTCCACAACCCACATCAGCATATTCAGCTGACACCTCGCATTTCTCATGGCAAACTACCTGTTCTCATGTCCAGAAAGCACCATATATCATGACCTTCAAAGCTGTTGATAATGATCCTCAGGTTCACCTGGTAGATATTGAAACAGTTTTTATAACGGTTGTAGCGCCTGCACCACCTAATCTTATTGCTTCACCTGTTGGAAATAATATTCAGCTTACATGGGAAAAAAGCCCTTGTCCAAATGCTGTAGGATATAAGGTATACCGACGTAACGGGTTTTACGGATATGTGCATGGACATTGCGAAACAGGTGTTCCTGCCTACACAGAATATATTGAGATAGCTACGGTTGCCGGTATTAATGACACCACATATCTTGACTCAAACAACGGAGCAGGTTTAACACATGGCATCGATTATTGTTATATGGTAATTGCTTATTTCGACGATGATGCTGAAAGCTATGCCTCTAACGAAGCATGTGCAGTGCTGATAAAAGACGTACCTATAATCACAAACGTAAGTATTAACACTACTGATGCGGTTAACGGTTCAGCCTTTATTGCATGGTCAAAACCTACCGCGTTGGACACAACAATTGCCACAGGTCCATACAAATACCTGATCAGTCATTCAAATGATTTAACAGGTACTAACCTTGTCCTTATTGATTCATTAAATAATTTAAATGATACAACATATATCGACACGATTATAAATACGATTTCCACACCATGGTCGTATCGTATCGACCTATGGAATGATACCCCGGGTAATCGTTACCTTGTGGGAAGTACACATATTGCATCGTCTGTATTTATCAGCCTTACACCTAATGATAACGAAATTTTAATTTCTTATAATCCAAATGTACCATGGATTAATAATACTTTTGTAATTTACAGAAAAGCTCCCGGTTCATTAACATATGATTCAATAGGAATATCTACTCAGCTGCAATATACTGATACCGGCTTAGCCAACGGAGCAACTTATTGTTACAAAGTAAAAAGTATAGGCGATTATTTTGCTCCGGGTTTTATACATCCAATCATTAACTGGTCGCAGGAAACATGCTCCAGCCCGATAGATAAAACACCTCCATGCGCACCTGTTCTTTCGGTCAATCCTAATTGCACTAATATTGAAAATTTTCTCACATGGACAAACCCAAATCATTCATGCGCCAATGATGTTATAATGTATTATATTTATTATTCACCAAGCAATAACAGCGATTATACTTTTCTTGACACCATATCAAATCCAAACGATACAACTTATCTTCACCAGGATCTTGTTTCTATAGCCGGCTGTTATTATGTTACAGCCATTGATTCATTCATGAATGAAAGCATGAGCAGCAATTTAGTTTGCCTTGATATTGACAGTTGTGATTTATATCATTTACCAAATGTATTCACGCCTGATGGTGATGGCTACAATGATTACTTCATTCCATTTCCTTACGACTTTGTTGAAAAAATAAATTTACAAATTTTCAACCGCTGGGGAAAACTTGTGTTTACCACTGAAGACCCTAATATAAACTGGGATGGAAAAGATAAATATACAAAACAATATTGCAGCGATGGCGTTTATTATTACATTTGCGATGTTTATGAAATAAAGCTTGAAGGGCTTACCAAGCGCACCATTCAAGGATTTGTTCACTTATTAAGAAATTAAAATTATTATGTTTACAGGAATTGTTGAGAAAACCGGGAAGGTTGTAAAAGTTGAAAAAGAAAAAGGAAATATTCATTTCACCATTGAAGTTGATTTTGGAAAAGAATTGAAAATTGACCAGAGCATGTGCCATGATGGAGTTTGCCTTACTGTGGTAAAAGTTTTTCCAAAAAGAAATCAATATGTTGTAACTGCTGTTGATGAAACATTAAATAAAACAAACCTCCGCATGTGGAAGCCGGGTTATGAAGTGAACCTCGAACGCAGTATGAAAATGGAAGGCCGAATTGACGGGCATATTGTACAGGGACATGTTGACCAAACTGCTGTTTGCACTAAAGTAAAAGAAACAGATGGAAGCTGGTTTTACGAATTTGAATACGACCCTAAAAGAGGAAATATAACTGTTGAGAAAGGCTCTATTTCTGTTAATGGAGTTAGTCTTACTGTTGTTGATTCAAAAAAGAATTTATTTTCAGTAGCAATAATTCCATTTACCCAGGAAATAACAAATTTCCATAATTTTAAAAAAGGTACTATCGTAAATATTGAATTTGATGTATTGGGAAAATATGTTACCAAGCTCCTGGAAAGTTACGGAATAATTAAAAAGAAGAAATAAAAATTTATTTGATTTTAAAGGGACACATGATTATCTGCGGTCCCTTTTTTTTATTATAATGCCAGATAACTCCTGTTTGATAAAGAATTAATATTTAAAAAATAAAATATTAATCGTATTTTTGCGCCCGATGGAAAATATTAGGAATTTTTGTATCATCGCACATATTGATCACGGGAAAAGCACTCTGGCCGACCGATTGCTTGAGTATACCGAAACTGTTGCTGTTCGCGACCTGCAAAATCAATTGCTCGATGACATGGAACTGGAAAGGGAAAGAGGCATTACAATTAAAAGCCATGCTATCCAAATGAACTATGAATTGGATGGAAAAAAATATAAATTAAATCTTATTGACACTCCCGGTCATGTTGATTTTTCTTATGAAGTATCGCGTTCCATAGCCGCATGTGAAGGAGCTTTGCTTGTTGTTGATGCAGCCCAGGGAATTGAAGCACAAACCATTTCCAACTTATATCTCGCTCTTGATCATAACCTCACTATTATTCCTGTGCTTAATAAAGTAGATCTTCCAAGCGCAATGCCTGAAGAAGTAAAGGATCAGATTATCGATCTGACTGGTTGCGACAGAGAGGACATCTTATTGGCAAGTGGGAAAACAGGCTATGGGGTTTATGATATTCTTGAAGCGATAGTTAAAAGAATTCCTCCCCCTAAAGGTAATAAAGATGAAGCTTTGCAGGCATTGATATTTGATTCTGTGTTTAATTCATACAGGGGAATCATAGCTTACTTCAGAATTTTCAACGGACAAATAAGTAAAAATGATAAAGTAAAATTTGTTAATACCAACAGGGAATATCTTGCTGATGAAGTAGGAATCCTGAAAATGGAGAAAGAGCCCTGTAATACAATATATGCCGGTGATGTGGGATATATTATTTCAGGAATAAAAGATGCAAGTGAAGTTAAAGTTGGAGATACCATTACTCATGTTGAAAATCCATGCACTGAAATCATCAAAGGATTTGAAGATGTAAAACCTATGGTTTTTGCCGGTATTTATCCTGTGGAAACAGAAGAATACGAAGAGCTTCGTACAGCAATGGAAAAATTAAAACTGAATGATGCTTCTCTTACATTCGAACCTGAATCATCGGCAGCACTTGGGTTTGGTTTCCGCTGCGGATTCTTAGGAATGCTGCACATGGAAATTATCCAGGAGCGTTTAGAACGGGAATTTTCAATGACAGTTATCAATACCGTTCCCAACGTTTCGTACCATGCTTTTACTACCAGGGGCGAGAAGATTGTTGTAAACAACCCTTCCGATATGCCCGAAGAAACACATGTTGATAAAATTGAAGAACCTTATATAAGTGCACAAATCATTACAAAATCAGAATACATTGGTTCTGTCATTGGTTTGTGTATTGACAAAAGAGGAATACTGAAAAACCAGGTATATATTACGACTGACCGTGTTGAAATTACTTTTGAAATGCCTCTTGCCGAAATTGTTTTCGATTTTTACGACAGGCTGAAAACCATTTCACGCGGTTATGCATCGTTCGATTACCACCCTATTGAATATCGCGAAGCAAACCTGGTAAAGCTTGACATCCTTCTGAACGGCGATCCTGTTGATGCTTTATCTGCATTGATCCACCGCGAAAACTCACAACAGTTCGGAAGAAAAATTTGCGAGAAATTACGACAGCTGATTCCTCGCCAGCAATTTGATATTGCCATACAAGCCAGTATTGGCGCTAAAATAATAGCACGCGAAACAGTAAAAGCATATCGCAAAGATGTAACATCAAAATGTTATGGTGGCGATATTACCCGTAAAAGAAAATTACTTGAAAAACAGAAAAAAGGTAAAAAACGAATGCGTCAAGTAGGAAATGTTGAAATCCCGCAATCAGCGTTTTTGGCAGTACTTAAGCTGGATGAATAAAAAATATTTATACTTCTACCCTTTTATATTTTTTAAAAAAGCTTTTACATCTCAGCGATATTACACCAAATATTGCTTCTTTAAAAATTCCTCCATTCATTTTTGACTGCCCTTCGGTACGGTCAGTGAAAATTATCGGTACTTCAATTATATTAAATCCTAATTTCCATGCAGTGAATTTCATTTCAATCTGGAAGGCATAACCTGTAAACCTTATCTTATCAAGGTTTATAGACTTAAGTACATTTTTACTATAACAAACAAATCCGGCAGTAGTATCGCGAATCTTCATACGGGTAATCATTCTTACATATGCCGAAGCATAATATGACATCAGCACACGCCCCATCGGCCAGTTTACAACATTCACTCCATTAATATACCTTGAACCTATTGCTAAATCTGCATTATTCTCATTACAAGCTTTATAAAGGCGAAACAAGTCTTCAGGATTGTGAGAAAAATCGGCATCCATTTCGAAAATGTAATCGTATCCTTTTTTTAATGCCCATTTAAACCCATGAATATATGCTGTGCCCAATCCTAATTTACCGGAACGTTCTTCCATAAATAAACGCTCTTTAAATTCAGGCATCAGTTTACGCACAATATCAGCAGTGCCATCGGGTGAGTTATCTTCAACAATCAAAATATCAAATTCCTTTTGTAAAGAAAAAACTTTCCTGATTATCTTTTCGATATTCTCGCGCTCTTTGTATGTTGGTATTATAACTAAGCTATCGGACACAATTGTATTTTAAAGATGTAAATATAAATATTTTTAAAAACAGGCAAACTAATTGAAAAAATAATTATTTCCGGGAATACCAGAAAAATAAATTCGTGTATTAAAATTATTTTGCCTGCAAATTATTTTCAAATTTATGAAAAAAACGATAATATGATAAAAAAATTGTATGGATTACTTTTTTTTATCAATTATTGAAAGCATATCATTTAAACGGCGTTCTTTTCTTGCTTTAAATGTTCCTTTATGGTATGAATATCCAACAATTAAAGGCATTGCAATAGTAGCTTCTGAATATACCATCTGCTCATAAGTAGTATCTACCTTACCCCATGAACTGGCTTCTTTAAGTGTAGAGCCTGACAATGCGCCATCACGTTCATCAGCAACAGTGATCTGAATAGCATATTTATGCATGGGCACATCGTAATCCAGTACTTCTGCAGCAACAACAATATCCTGAACAAAATTCTTTGGAACACCTCCGCCAATCATAAAAATTCCAGAAGAAGGATTTTTTATTTTAATTTTTGTGATCTCAAGAAAATCTCTTGCAGAATCAATACTCACCTGCTTTCCGGGATTATTCCATTGATGATGTACTAAACCAAAACCTGCTGAGCAATCGGAAAATGCAGGAACAAAAATTGGAATTCCTTTTTTATAACACTGGTAAACGATAGAGTCTTCGCGGGATTTGGAATATTTATTATTTTCATCTAAATATTTCCCCATTTCAATAATGAATTCTCTTGAAGAATATGGCTTAGTAGGAAGACTGTTTGCTATATGCCCTATGGTTTCGTCGCAAATTCTTAATTCATCTTCATCAATGTATGTATCATAAATACGGTCGATCATTAATTCGCGAAGTTCAGCATCATTAACAAACGGGGTACCTTTATAATGCCTGAATCCCAATCCTTCGAAAAAATCCTGGTCAACGATATTGGCACCGGTGGAAACAATTGCATCGACCATATTATTTTTAACCATATCAAGGATAACTTTTTTTAGTCCTGCTGAAATAAGTGAACCGGCAAGAGTAAGAAATACTGTGCATTCTTTATCGGCCTGCATCATATCAAAAATCTTAGCTCCGCGGGCAAGGTTACGTGCCTGGAATGCCATTTCATTCATTGCATCAACCATAGGAACAACATTGTATTTTGTAATATCTATATGTTCAATGGTTTCTTTTAAAAAATCTTTCTTCTTCATAATAATTAAAAATATGTTTTTCTGAACGGCAAAGATATTAAATATTGGAGCAAAATAAAATGATATTTTTTTAACAGTTATTATATAACAATAGTTCGTTAAGTTTTGAGGTTTTTCATTCTTCGAAATGACAAAGTGCAGTATTATACCGACAGAAAAGAGGTTTGCAAAAATATTTTTTGTTTTCTGTACGGTATAACTCGTTCTAAACAGTTTTGCCTTTGCAAACCTGATAAGAACGAGTATAAATATCTTTCAACTTATGACGACTTCGATAAAAAAATTGATTATTCTTTATAATTATTTTAAATTCGCAAATAGTATTTATCCCGAACATATTGAACAATAAATTAATTATACTATTTTTTATTTTCATTATCTCATTCCCATTGTTTTCGCAGGAACGCTTTGGTATAAGCAATAGCCTGTATTCGGGAATATCAAATAATAAGTTTAACCCCGCATTGCTCGCCGGATCGCCATATAAATGGGATTTTAATTTGGTTTCCGCTCATGTATATCTTGATAATAATTATGTTTATATTTTTCAAACCAATATTCCTGATATTATTGCCGACAATGGCGAAACAGAAGTCATTATTGATAACGACTGGAATGCAGATAAAGGAAATTTTTCAAAATACATGTTTGAAAATAAAATTCATAATAACTGGAGAAAAAATATTTACTCCTCAGTTATTGTTGAAGGTCCTTCATTTATGTTCAATGTGAAAAAGTGGACTTTCGCTGCTGAAGAGGCATTAAGGGTAGGTGTGTCGGCTAACCGTATTCACGAAATTCCTGCAAGTTTTATTTTTGAAGGAATTTCATACGAAGAATTACAAGACAGGGAAATCACCATTCCTAAATTCAGAGCAAATGCAATGGTCTGGAGTGAAATTGGAATTTCAGTTTCAAGAAGAATAATGGAAAAAAAGGGGCGCCAGTTAAAAGCAGGTATTACATTAAAACATTTGATAGGTTATGGTGGCGCTTATGCTTTAAATAAAAATATCAATGTAAATATTCCCAACGATACCAGTATTATCTTCAATAGTGTAAATGCTGAATATGGCTATGCCATCAATATGGATGATTTTTACGATCCCGATAACAGTGAAAAACCTTTTGATGTTGGTGGTATTATAAGAAATCCTAAAGGTCATGGAAAATCTTTTGATATTGGAATTACCTATGAAAAAAAAGCACTGGAAAACAAATATCAATGTCCAAATTTCTGTAATAAAAAACTGGAAATACAATATTCATGGAAAATAGGATTTTCATTTTTAGATATAGGATATATACGATTTAATAAATCGGCAAAAACATTCAACTTTGAAAATACATCAGGCGACTGGTATAATGAAAGTACAAAGTGTGAAGATTTTAATGGCATCGATTCGTTATTAAGTGATTATTTTAATGATAGTCCGAATCCAAAGGTTCAGTCAACAGAGTTTACCATGTTTCTACCATGGGCTGCTTGTTTAAGTTATGATTATAATATTGGATATAATTTTTATATAAACGGTTCATGGATACAGCGCATCCCGCATTTTGGCCTGCCGGGAATCGACAGGGCGAACAGCATAGCCATAACACCCCGTTTCGACCATAAAAATATAGGAGTTGCGATGCCTATAGTTTTTCATGAATATTTGTGGCCGCGAATAGGGATTGCTTTACGTATAGATAATTTTCTTCTTATAGGTACAGATAAACTTGGAGCGATAATTGGGAACCGATTATCAGGCGCTGATATTTATGTTGCATTAAAATTTAATGAACTTAAGAAGTGCAAAAAGAAAAAAACAATGCCATCATTCCTGCCAAGTAATATTTCAGTAAAATAAATGTAAATAAAAATCAAAAATTAACATATACCTACTAGTTTTTTTATTACATTTGCTTCCCTTTTGACTTTTTTGGAAAATCTTAAAAAATTTAAAGATATAACAAGAACTTATTTATTAACAAATTAAAGACATTATGAAAAAATTTACTTTGATTATTACAACATTTTTAGTGTTTGCAGCATTGCTATCGAATGCTCAAATAACTAACGGCGGTTTTGAATTATGGACAGCAGGCAAACCTGATGGCTGGTATGGTTCAAAAACTCAATCAACTAGCTTAACTGTTGCAAAAGACTCTGTGAATGTTCATGGCGGAGTATATGCTTGTGCACTAACAAATACCTATTCTGCTCACAGGCGATTTACAACTACTTCTACTAGCGTTACTAATGGGACAGCTTATGTAATTTCCTTTTGGGTAAAAGGAACAGGAACTGTAAGAACAGGTATGTATACAGGAAAATCTGGCACTTCTTATGGTTATTTAACCTACAATGCTTATGCTACTGTAACTTCTTCATGGACCCAGGTTTCCCAAACTTTAGTTCCCGATACTACAACTAACCTTGCCGAATTTATTATCGATGCAGGAGCATCATCTACTTTTACTGTTGATGATGTAACTGTAACATCAGGTACAGTACCTACAGTTACAATTCATGACATTCAATATTCAACAACATCTCCTTACGCTTCTCCTTACAGTGGACAAGCAGTAAATACCGGTGGAATAGTAACAGGTAAATTTAATAAAGGCATATTTATACAGGATGCTTCTGGTCCGTGGAACGGGCTTTATGTTTATGACTCGGCACATGTAGCGGCTGCCGGAATTGTTGTTGGTGATTCGATTACCATATCAGGTACTGTTAGTGAATATCATAATTATACCGAATTAGGCAGTATAAATAATATTACAAAAGTTTCATCCGGCAACACAGCACATGCTGCATATGCTGTTTCTAAAGCAAATTCAACAACAGAAGAACTCGAAGGAGTTCTTGTAACATTAACAAATATTCCATGTATCGAGGTTACAGATGCCTCATATGGTGAATTTGTTTTATACAATGGTGATACTACAAGAACAGGAGGAAAGCTTTATAAATATACCAACGCCATAGTAGGAACTAACTACGATGTAACAGGAATTGTTTATTTGGATTATAATGATACTATACGTGTAGAACCTCGCGATGTCAATGATGTTTCAGTAAGTTCGGGCATTGTTGAAAACAACAAAAATTCTTTAAGCATTTATCCTAATCCTGTAACAAGTAATCTTTTCATTGAAAATATGAATGGTATTGAAAAAATTAGAATATCAAATATTCTCGGTGCAACAATAGAAGATATAAATGTTACATCAAACAATACTTCAGTAAATACTGATAAGCTTTCAAAAGGAATTTATTTCATCACATTATTTAATAATAAAGGAATTTCAGAAACAAGAAAATTTTCTAAAGAATAATTTTCAGAAAAACATTTAAAAAAAAACTTCCGCAAAAAACGGAAGTTTTTTTTTGATACATTTGTTTTAGGACAACAAATAGTAAACATTGACCCGTAAACAGAACAGAAACTTTGTATTATTTTTGCAAATACCATTTAGGCTCGATAACAGCAATTTTAAATACTAGCGGAACGGTGGAAGAAGAATACAGCTACGATACATGGGGGCGCCGCCGTAATGCACAGGATTGGACGTATACATTAGATGGACGTACACCTATTACCGACCGCGGTTATTGCATGCATGAACACCTGGATAATTTTGCTTTAATAAATATGAATGGGCGTATGTACGACCCTATGCTTGGCCGTATGCTTAGCCCCGATAATTATGTGCAAGCACCATTTTTCACGCAAAGTTATAATCGTTATACCTATTGCTTTAATAATCCTTTAAAATATACTGATCCCAGTGGGGAAGCTGGTGATCCATGGTGGAAAAAATGGATTAGAGCATTTTGTAGTTTATTTAATGGACATTTATATTGGCCACAAGGCCGTGTTCCTCATGATGGCGATAATGCTTCTACAAGCAATAATGCTGATATCTCTGCGCAACTATCTACAGCAGAAGCCATGGGCAGTGGTGATGGCGGTGGCGGTGGTACACCAAGTGGTGGTCATGGCGGCGGTTATGGCATGATGTATCATGAAAACCCGTTAGAATCTTTACAAAATGATGTAAAGGATAATAAAGATGGGCTACATATAGATGTAGCAAAAGATGGTGTAATAGTGAAAGGTAACGGTGAACCTATTATTAAGTATAAAACGGATATATATAATTAAAGATGGTGAAAGAGAAGATATTAAAGGGTTAACAGATATATATGTTTGGGCGAATTATAATAAAAACGAAAAAGGAGAGTATGACCATTATTATGATAAAAATACATTACCTAGTGAAATTTATGAATTAACTGCACAAGATTTTGGATGGTGTACAGGATTAGTAATTGATAAATCAACCAAAAGATGGATAACATTTCATTCTGGTTCTAATTCTGCTGATTGGGGTGGTTGTTGGGGTATAGGTACCAACCCAACAGGAGGAGGTAATGATTCTTCACCGATTATTTTTAGTTTTGATGGTATTCAAAATACAATTAATGGAATAATAAATGCGGCTGGTTCTATGCCTATGTATTTAAGCCCAAGGAAATTTTAATGATTAAAATTAATTATATGAAAACGGCAATAATTTTAATTAATATGTTTTTTGTTTTTTATTCTTTTTGCACTGCACAGGAAAATAATAATAAATCTGATTTAGATAGCGTAGTTAAAAACTGTAAAAACAAAAATTTCACACAAGCTTTAATGGATGTAAATTATTTAATAAAAAAAGATTCAACTTTCGCAGAAGCATATTACTATAGGGGTTGTATCAATAAAAATATTAAAAATCATAGAGAAGCTATTAATGATTTTAATATGGCTATTAAATTAGGCTTTAATAAAGCAGATGTATATCTTGAAAGGCAAAAGCAAACTAATTTTTTTGCTAAAAATATTTCTAATAAAGATAGTATTTATAAAATTGAATTAGCAGATATTAATAAAGCAATAGAATTAGATAGTTTATTGGTAGAAGCATATATAGATAGAGCATTTCTTTTCCGTGATTTAAATATTAAATATAATTCTAATAGAGCTACTAGAGATAGTGTAAATCAAATTGCATTAAATGATATTAATAAAGCATTAACAATAGATAGTTCATATGCACAGGCTTATTGGGCAAAAGGTGTTTTAATACCTATATTATATATTAATAAACTACCTGATGATTCAATTTATTCAATGGCGATAAATAATTTGACCAAGGCTATATTTTATGATTCTGAAAATGCGATGTATTATAGAGATAGATCAAATTTTAAAAGTCAAAATGGTGATAAATTAGGAGCTTGTGAAGATTTGAAAAAAGCTGTTGAACTAGGTGGAGAAAGTATTGCTATTTCGAAGTATGATTATGATAATTTATGTAAATAATTTGATAGCTAACATTAAGGCAAATTGTTAGTGCATATTAAAAACGTTAAAACCTTATCCAAAGCCTTGAAAAATCGGTTTTTTATGAAATTAAATTAATTCTGAAGTCAGAAATTTGGAAAGCGGAATTTGAAAATAAATTATTGAAATTGAAATTTGAGAAATACTATCAACAGTTCTCAATCAGCATTTTGTAATTTTTAGGAATGACCACAAATGACAATGAATTACTATGTCTGACAATGAATAACAGCGTAGCGATAGAATAATTATATAATCGAATTAAAAAAAAATCAACTAATATTTATTTTTCTTTTATTAAAAATATATATGAAGGGAAATGGTCGCTGTAACCACCCTGGTATACACCGCCAGCGTAGGTACGCAAAGGATAACCGGCATAGGCTCCATCTTTCTGTGTAAGAAAATTCCTGTTAAATATTTTGGCTTTATAAAATTTATATGTTGATTTATTATCGCCAAGTAATGTTCCTGAAACAATTATCTGGTCGAACAAATTCCAGTTGTCGCGATATGCAAGACTTCCAATTCCTTCTTTCTTAAAAATATTATACATCGGGTTGTACAAATCTTTTGTACCTGTTTGGCTTATTTCGCTTTTTGCTAAAAGGTGTTTTGTAAGACTTGCATCTGTGGGGTCATCATTCAAATCGCCCATGATCACTATCTTTGCGGTGCTGTCAATTTTCTGGATGGAATCAACAATTGATTTGCATAGGTCAGCGGCCGCATTGCGCATAGGTGCGCTTCTTTTCTGTCCACCACTTCGCGAAGGCCAATGGTTAACTATAACATATAAAGGCTCACCATCAAAAGTACCATGAACTACCAACTCATCGCGTGTAGCAAAATCGGGTTTCCCTGCAACATTAAGTTTTACATTCCGGCTATCTATAACTTTAAAATAATCTTTCCTGAATATCAGGGCAACGTCGATACCACGTTTATCAGGTGAATCATAATGAACAATTCCGTAATTTGATGATTTTAATTTGGGTGTATTTACCAAATCCTGGACAACATTATAATTCTCAACTTCAGCAAGTCCAACAATTACAGGGCCTCCTTTCACATACTCATCGCCAATTTGCGAAATTGCTTCCGACATGTGATTCAATTTTTCTTCATACCTTTTTGCATTCCATTTATTTTTTCCATCAGGTAAAAATTCTTCATCATTAATATTAGGATCGTTTATCGTATCAAATAAATTTTCCTGGTTATAAAATGCAATGCATGCTACTTTATATTGTTTTTCCTGTGCACTAGCTGTATTTGCAAGTATCAGAATAATTACCGCAATTACACTTTTCGATAAAAAATTTTTCATATAAAAAAATTTTGGGGCTCAAAGATAGTATTTAAACTATAAATAAATTGTTAATTTTAAAAATTTTTTGTTGTCATCTGGTTTAGTTTTCTTACTTTAGCGAACTTTTCTCTAAAAAAAATGTAACTAAATACATATATAATGAAAAATCTTTTACTAACTATTTTATTGTTGCTAACTGTTGCTTTCGTACAAGCACAGAATGCAAAAGTATCGGGAACCGTGTTCGATACAGAAACAAGCAAACCTGTTTCCGGAGCAAGTGTTCAGATCAACGATACACAGACAAAAACCGATAACAACGGTTATTTTGAATTCAATGGAATTCCTACCGGGAAAGCTAAACTCACCATTACTATTGATGGTTACGAGCTTAGTTCTTCAGAAGTAGAAATCGCTACCACGGATGTTAAACTTGGAACATTCAGTATTAAACCGTCATCTTTAAATAATGATGCAGCAGGTATTTCAGAAGTAAGTACATCAGCTTTGGATTTTGAAGATGATAACAAAGGTCAGAATGTATCGGGTTTGTTACATTCAACAAATGATGTGTTTGTGAATACTGCAGGATTTAATTTAGGCGCTGCATATTTTCGTATTCGTGGTTACGACTCCGAAAATTCTAATGTGTATATTAACGGGGTTCTTGCTAACGATCCTGAGAATGGTCGTCCTTCCTGGTCAGAATGGGGAGGATTAAATGATGCCATGCGGAATAAAGAAGTCGTAAACGGACTTGCCGCTTCCCGTTTTGCTTTTGGTGCAGTTGGTGGCTCAACAAATATTATTACCAGGGCAGCAATGCAGCGCAAACAAAATAAATTATCGTATGCTTTATCTAACAAATCCTATACAAACCGGGTAATGTATACCTATTCAACCGGGTTGATGAATAACGACTGGGCTTTTACTTTAAGCGGCTCACGCCGGTGGGGTAACGAAAGTTATGTTGAAGGTGTATATTATGATGCATGGGCATATTTAGCTGCCGCAGAAAAAAAACTTAACAACAAACACAGTGTTGCTTTCACTGTTTTTGGCTCTCCCACGGAACGCGGTATGCAGGCAGCCGCAACACAGGAATGTTACAACCTTACCGGAACAAATTATTATAACCCAAACTGGGGATACCAGGATGGTGAAGTTCGTAATGCCAAAGTAAAAAATTTCCATGAACCCAAAATGATTCTTAATCATATTTGGGATGTAAATGAAAAAATGAAAATTACCAACTCATTAGGATATTCATTTGGTAAGAATGGAACATCATCTTTAAACTGGTACAACGCACCAGACCCACGCCCTGATTATTACCGTTACTTACCGAGTTGGGTAGTAAATCAGGACCTTACTGTTACGCCCGATGCAGAACTTTATAATGCAATCTCTGACAATTGGAAAAACGATATAAATACCCAACAAATCAATTGGGATAATTTGTATCAAACCAACTATCGCGCAAATGCTGTAGGCGCCCAGGCAAATTATGTTGTAGAAAATCGTCGGGCTGACTGTTCTCAATTATCATTGAGTTCACTGATAAACTATCAGAAAAGCGACAAACTGATGTATAGTGGCGGCTTTGAAATCGATCATTCAAAAGTTCATCATTTCAAAACCATATTAGATATGTTGGGCGGAGAGTATTGGGTAGACATTGATCAATTTGCAGTTCAGGATTACCCGGGCAGCAATGATTCAATCCAAAATGATTTGAATAACCCTAACAGAGTTGTTAAAAAAGGCGATGTTTACGGATATAATTATAATATTTATGACAACACCGGATCAGCATGGGGACAAGTAGAATACAGCTCAAATAAGTTTGATATGTTCGGCGCTCTAAGTATTTCTTATACTCAATTCTGGCGTGAAGGACTGATGAAAAACGGACGTAACCCCAATAATTCTTATGGAAATTCTGAAAAAAGTAATTATTTAAATCCATCTGTTAAAGGTGGCGCAACATACAAAGTGAACGGACATAATTATATTGTAGGTAACGCAGGTTATATTACAAGAGCTCCTTATTCTAAAAATGCATTTGTTTCACCTTATATCAAGAACACACTTATTACAGGTATAGAAAGTGAGAAGATAGCATCATGTGATATCAGTTATATTTATAAATCACAAAAGTTTAATGCACGTTTAACAGGGTATTATTCTAACTTCCAAAATGGTTCAAGAGTTATCAGTTTTTATCATGATGATTATGCCACTTATGTGGACATGACCTTAACAGGAATTGAAAAAACCATGAAAGGAATTGAAATGGGCGCTGAAATGAAAGCATCAAGCACCATCAGTGTTATTGGAATTTGCGCTCTTGGCGATTACCGCTATACTTCAAGGCCTACTGCAACGGTATCTTATGAAAATGGTTCTGCACCTGATGTTAGCGAAACCATTTATCAAAAGAATTTTTATTTAAGCGGAACTCCGCAAAATGCAGTTTCATTAGGGATAAAATATGCTCATCCAAAATTTTGGTACTTCAATGCAAACGTAAATTATTTTGATAAGATGTATCTTGATTTTAACCCGGAAAGAAGAACAGATACAGCAGTGTTTATGTTAGGCGAAGGCAATCCATTAAGAAACGCTATTACTGAACAGGAAAAATTAGATGGAGGTTTCACTGTTGACGCTTCAATTGGTAAATCGATCACGTATAAAAAATATTATATCAATTTTAATTTCAGCGTAAATAATATTCTTAATAACCAAAAGCTGATCACCAACGGTTATGAGCAGATGCGTTTTGATTTTAATGAAACACAGGAAAAAAATATAGCAAAATTTCAAAACAAATATTTCTATGGAGTTGGCAGAACATTTTTCTTAACGTTATCTGTCAGGATTTAATTTTAATTATTTAAAACATAAGATATATGAATAAGTTCAAAAATATTTTTACAGGAATATTATTTCTTTCGGCAATAGTATTCCTTAACAGTTGTAAAGAAGATGATTTTGACATACCACCGGTGAATATACCTACTGTTAATTTTAGTGCAAATACAACTATTCCAGAATTACTCGCCATGCATACTGCAGGTAGTCTTGAATCGATTGACACAAATATTATTATTAAAGGTATTGTTACAGCTAATGATGAAACAGGAAATATTTATAAAGCGATTTACATTGAAGATGATTCGGCAGGAATACAAATACCAATTAATGATACCTATCTTTATTCAACTTATGCAGTAGGTCAGCCTGTTTATGTAAAATGTCAAGGGTTGGCACTTGGTGAATATGGCGGAAATATTCAATTGGGTTATATTGTAGGCGGAGTTATTGGAAGAATTCCGGTTAATGAAATTGCAAATCATTTATTTCTTGATAGCTTGCCCGGTAACGCTCCTATCCCTGTTAACCTTACAATACCAACAATACTATCTTCTACCAGTTATTATAACAGGTTAGTAAAAATAGACAATGTATTTTTCCCGGATTCAGGACAAACCTTTTCTTTAACAACAGCAACAACAAATCATAACATCCAGGATTTAAATGGGAATATTGTTGTAATGCGAACAAGCAATTATGCAACTTTTGCATCCAGCTTAATGCCATCAGGAACAGGATCAGTAACCGGTATTTTAAGTGTTTACAATGGCACCCGTCAACTTTATATTCGCGACTTAAATGATTTGCAAGGTTTCAATCAATAATAAAATTTAATATAATTATATAAAAAAGATATAATATGAATAAATTTAATAAAATATATAAAAGTTTTTTTATCATAGCTATGCTAACTATTTTTAGCAGTTGCGTTAAAAAAGATTTTGATGATGTTCCTTTAACTGTTCCTTCTGTTGATTTTACATCGAATTGCACAATTGCTAATTTAAAGCAA
This sequence comes from Bacteroidales bacterium, assembly GCA_035353855.1. Taxonomy (NCBI): domain Bacteria; kingdom Pseudomonadati; phylum Bacteroidota; class Bacteroidia; order Bacteroidales; species Bacteroidales bacterium. The sequence goes on from DAOQAK010000004.1 coordinate 59,651, forward strand.
TACTATGCCGACAACAATAATGGCGTACCTTTATTAATTTCAAATGATACAATTATTGAAGGTGTAGTTACAGCCAATGATGAATCAGGAAATTTGTATAAAAAACTTTTTATACAAGATGGCACAGCAGGCCTTGAAATTGAACTCGACAAAGCCGATACTTATACTGAATTCCGAATAGGACAAAAAGTTTTCATAAAATGTAAAGGTTTATATATTGGCGAATATGGCAGTAAAGTTCAGTTAGGATATATAAGTAATGGAGAAATGGGACGTATTCCTTTGGCATATATCAGTGAACATATTTTCCTTGATGGCATGCCGGGAACGGCTCCTGCAGCAGAACATAAGAGCATTGCATCTTTTACAAGCGCTGATTATGATAAACTTATTACAATGGATAGTGTTTATTTTGAAACCCCAGGTGTTGTATACGCAATCACCGGTGATGAAAATATAACCGCCACAGAAAGAAAAATCGTTGATAAATCAGGAACTTCTTCCATCGCATTGCGCACAAGCAGTTATGCAAATTTTGCAGGATATAAAACTCCCAAAGGTTACGGTTCAGTAACAGGTATCCTTGGTATTTATAATGGCACCTATCAATTTTATATTCGTGATACAAACGACGTAAAAGGGTTTGCAGGAAATTCTCCTGTTTATTTAGTTAATGAAAATTTTTCAACTGGCACATTAAATACTTTTACTGAATATAGTGTTATTGGTGATGGACAGCATTGGACTGCCAGTTCTTTTTCAGGTACTTATTTTGCAAAAATAAGTGGATATTCAAGCGGTTACTTTGCTAATGAAGACTGGTTAATTTCTCCTTCTGTTAATTTTGATAATTACACTTCCGAGATATTAAATTTCTTTACCATGATGAATTATGGAAGCGCTGGTGATGGTTCACTCAAGGTATATTATTCCACCGATTATGTATCAGGAAATCCAAATCTTGCTACATGGATTGATATTACTTCCAGTTGTTCATTATCTACAGGTTCATGGACCAATGTATCTTCAGGAGATGTAGATGTTTCTGCAATCACAGGAACCAATGTTCATCTTGCATTTAAATATACCTGCTCTACTTCTAATGTAGCTACATGGGAACTTGGTGGCATTACCATTAAAGGACTTACAAACTAAATTAAAATATTGGTAAAAAATAAAAAAAGGTTTTCTGTTCGGAAAACCTTTTTTTATTTTTTAATTTCTTCTTCGTTCAATACTTCCCGCAATCTTACCAATGCATTAGTTACAGAAAGAATGTTTTCAAAAGTTAAAGTAAGTTTTTTATTCCCCTCTCTCATGCGACATGTACGCTGATTGGCCTGAACATAATGAAGAATTTTTGTGAATATTTCTGTCTGGAAAAATGGAGAATCTTCATCGACAATAAAAAAGCCTGCCAGCTTACCACCTTTCATTACCAATTTTTCGAAACCTAATTTTTTAGCAACCCAGCGTAAACGGATGGTATTAAAAAGTTCTGAAGTCTGCACAGGTATTGGTCCAAAACGGTCAATCAGGTTTTCGTGAAACTGTTGTAATACTTCTTCCGTTTCAATATTGTCAAGGTCTTTATAAAGTGATAAGCGTTCACGTGTACTACTCACATACGCATCAGGAATTAAAATTTCCAAATCGGTCTCAACCTGGCAATCCTTTACAAATTCTTTAACTACGGTATCTTTAAAGTATTCTTTGAATTCTGTTTCTTTCAATTCCTGAACAGCTTCATCCAAAATTTTATGATACATCTCAAACCCTATTTCGGCAATAAAGCCGCTTTGCTCCGCCCCCAGCAGGTTTCCGGCTCCACGAATATCCAAATCGCGCATAGCTATATTAAAGCCGCTTCCTAAATCGGAAAATTCTTCTATTGCACGTAAACGCTTTCGCGCTTCATCAGTAAGTACCGACATTGGCGGCGCCAGTAAATAACAGAATGCTTTTTTATTTGTACGCCCTACCCTGCCACGCAACTGATGCAAATCGCTAAGTCCATAGTTTTGTGCATTATTAATAATTATAGTATTGGCATTGGAAATATCCAATCCCGATTCGATAATAGTAGTGGCAACAAGCACATCATAATTGCCTTCAATAAAATCGAGCATGATTTCTTCAAGCTTATGCCCTTCCAGCTGTCCGTGACCAATTCCAATTTTCACATCAGGGCAAATCCGCTGAATCATTCCGGCAACTTCCTGTATATTATTAACACGATTGTGAACAAAGAAAACCTGTCCGCCTCGCGAAATCTCGTAAACAATGGCATCGCGTATAACTTCTTCACGGAAAACATGAAGCTCGGTAATGATCGGATAACGGTTTGGCGGTGCTGTATTAATGATCGACAAATCGCGCGCACCCATCATCGAAAATTGCAAAGTACGTGGAATGGGCGTGGCTGTAAGCGTTAACGTGTCAACATTAACTTTCATCTGTTTTAATTTTTCTTTTGCAGCCACTCCGAACTTTTGTTCTTCATCAATCACAAGTAAACCCAAATCTTTAAATTCAACATCCTTACTTACTAACCGATGTGTTCCAATAAGAATATCAATTTTTCCTTCCTTTAATTCTTTCAATGAATTTTTAATATCTTTCGATGATTTGAACCGATTGATATAATCAACTTTACAGGGAAAATCTTTCAATCGTTCACTGAACGTTTTATAATGCTGCAAAGCAAGAATGGTTGTAGGCACCAGTACGGCTACTTGTTTACTGTCGGCAACTGATTTGAAAGCAGCGCGTATGGCAACTTCCGTTTTCCCAAAACCCACATCACCGCAAACAAGCCTATCCATGGGGCATTCAGCCTCCATATCTTTTTTTACATCATTGGTAGCTTTTAACTGGTCAGGAGTATCTTCATAAATAAATGAGGCTTCCAGTTCTGTTTGCATGTATGTATCAGGTGAGAATTGAAAACCTTTTTCTTTCCTTCGCTCTGCATATAATTTTATCAGGTCTTTTGCAATATCCTTAACTCGCTGTTTTGTTTTTTTCTTAAGGTTGTTCCATGCATTTGAGCCCAGCCGGTTCATTGTTGGCTCAGTTCCATCCTTCCCGATAAATTTAGAAATGCGGTGAAGGCTGTGAATACTGACATACAGCAAATCATTATCTTTATATACCAACCGAATAGCTTCCTGTTCTTTCCCGTTGACATCAATTTTTTCAAGCCCGTCATAACGCCCAATGCCATGATCGATGTGTGTTATATAATCCCCGGGTTTTAAATCATAAAGTTCTTTTAATGTTATTGATTCTTTTTTTGCGAACCTGTCTTTCAATCGATAACGATGGTATCGTTCAAAAATCTGGTGATCAGTGTAAACAATTATTTTTAAATCATGATCGATGAAGCCTTCATGCAGCGCAATATAAGAAGGAATAAATTCAATGCTGTTCTGTAAATTTTTACTTTTTGAAATATCATCAAAAATTGTTTCAATACGTTCAACCTGTTTCGGGTTATCGGATAAAATGAATTGCTTATATCCTTTATCTTTATTTTGCTGAATATCCTGTATGAGCAGTTCAAAATTCTTATTAAACGAAGGTTGAGGAGAAACAGCAAAATGAATATTTTCTGCTACACCTGAAAAATAATTTCCACCTAATTCAATGATATTAAATTCAGAAATTTTTTCCAAAAAATCATTTCCCTTTACAAATAATTCATGGGGTTCAATATGCTTTATTTCCTTACCCAACAATTGAAATGCTTCGACAGCTTTTTCAAATTCATGTTCAATTTTTTCAGAAATAAATTTTATTTCATCAATCCAAATCACTGTATCTTTTGGAAGCAGGGAAATAAAACCATCGCGCTTTTCAACCAAACTGCTATTCTGAATATCAGGAAGAATACTGATAGAATTTAGTTTGCTAATACTTAACTGCGATTCAGGATCAAATGTTCTTAATGATTCAATAGTGTTTCCGGCAAATTCGATACGATAAGGAAGTTCGTTGGAATATGAGAATACATCAATGATTCCACCTCTTAATGTAAACTGCCCGGGTTCAGCAACAAAATCAACTCTCTCGAAATCATACTCTGCAAGAAATTCCATAACGAAATCAATATTCACCTGCTCGCCGGTACGAAGTTTAAAAGTATTTTTTGTCAGAAAAGATTTTGTTACAACTTTCTCTGCTAAAGCTTCAGGATAAGTAATGATCATATTTTTTTTTCGTCCTGAAGTGATGCGGTTAATTACTTCTGCCCGAAGCAACACATTGGCATTATCAGTATTTTCAAGCTCGTAAGCTTTACGATACGATGTAGGATAAAAAAGCACATGTTTTTTTTCGGCAGGTAATGTTTGTTCGCCAAAAATATTTTCAATATCATTTAAAAAATAGGCGGCAGATTCCTTATCGGGAAGTATTAACAAATGGGTAATAGAATCCTGTCCGAAAACAGCAGATACAATTATTGAACGCGCTGAAGCAATAAGCCCTGAAATGTGAAAGCGTCCGTTGTTACTGTTCCCGAGTTGACGAATAATTTTTTCCGTTCGCTCATCCTTCCGGTATAAGGAAAGGAGTTCCTCTGATTTCACGGGACAAAGATAAAAATATTTATTTTGATTTGTACAGTATTCAAATACTTACAGGCTCTATAAAATAAATTGTATTATTTTTTATTATAATAAAATAAAAGTATTTTTGTTCATATATATTTATCAATGTTACCAATCTACATTCCCCAAAAAGTTTGCTCAGATTATGAAGGTTATTCATTTTTTATTGAATGCATAAGCAATTTAAAGAATGTTGAATTCGAAGATATAATATATGATTTCAATACCACTACTTGGTTTGAAGCAAATCTTTGTGCAATACTAGGCGCCATTATTAATACAGCACAAAATAATTTAAATAATACATATATCAAAAATCTAAACCCTCACATCGAAGATATTTTAAGTAGAAATAACTTTTTAGTATCTTTTGGAGGATGGGAGTTGGTCGACACAAAAGCAACGACTGTAAAATACAGAAGAAACAAACTAACCGAAGAGAAACTGATAAAAGAATTTTTATATAATGAATTAATAAGAAAACAGGATTTCCCTAAATTAAGCGATATTGCACAAAAAGAAATTGTAAGAAGTATTTTTGAAATATACAGTAATGCCATCATTCATGGCGACTGCCTTTATGTTTATAGTTGCGGGCAATACTATCCAAATAAAAAACCGCCACGTATCGACTTTACTATTGTTGATATGGGTAAAACCATAAAAACTAACGTTAATACTTTTTTAAAAGGTAACTTATCAGGTAAAGAAGCAATAGAGTGGGCTGTTAAAGAACAAAATACAACAAAACCTAAAGAAGATAATATTCCTGGAGGATTAGGATTTAAATTAATTATTGATTTTATTGAACGTAATAATGGAAAAATTCAAATAGTTTCATCGGACGGTTATTGGGAATTAAACAAAGGAACAAATCTGGCAAGCTCTTTCAGTTACGAATTTCCCGGTACTATCGTTAATCTTGAATTCAACCTTGACGACAGAAAATTTTACTATTTAAAATCCGAAAAGGCTGAAGATATTATTTTTTAATTACTTTTGTTTTATGGAAATTGAAAAATACACAATAAATATCTTTAATGAAATCGGTGGGGATTCAGCAATAAGTGTTGATGATGGAGATATGATTTATAAAAAAATTGACAACGCATTATCCCAAGGACTAATAGTAATTTTAGATTTTCAAAATATAAATTTAATTATTACAGCTTTTTTAAATGCAGCAATTGGCCAACTATACAGCAAATACACAAGTGAGCAACTAAATAGTAACCTTAAACTTGAAAATATTAAACCTGAAGACGTTCTTCTTTTTATAAAGGTTATTAAAAATGCTAAAAATTATTTTGATAATCCTGAAGATTTTGAAAATACAGTAAAAGAACCGTAAATTATGGCAAAAATTTACGATATTACAAAATACAACCCTTCTTTTAATGAAAATCTGTTTTTCGATAATAATATTTGGGTGTTTCTTTTTTGCCCAATAGCAAATATTAGAAAAGATAAGCAAAAAGTATATTCTGAATTCTTAAAAAATGCAAGACAAAAAAGAAGTGCGATTTTTATAAACTCTCTTGTTATCTCTGAGTTCTGCAACTATTGGTTGCAAACTGAATTTAAAATTTGGAAAAAGGCAAATATAGGTAAAGAAGACTATAAAAAGGATTTTATACTAACTAACGACTTTAAGAATACAGTTGAAGAAGTTAAAATAACATTAAATAAAATATTTCAAATTGCAGAAAAAAACAATGACGACTTTAACGCAATCAATATAGAAAATATAATTACAGAATTTGGCAGTTGCGATTTTAATGATAGTTATTACATCGAATTAGCACGCCTAAAAAAATGGAAAATAGTAACTGATGATGCTGATTTCTTTAAAAATAACAAATCAGATATAGAAATAATTACTGCAAATATCCCAAAATGATTTTATGATAAAAAAACCCGCTTATGAATAATTAAGCGGGTTTTTAAATAATAATATTATTATTTCTATTTCGGTAAAACTACCGGAAAATCATATTTAAATTCATTTTTTTCTGGTTTCTCAAGAATGTGTGATAAGAAATTTTCGTAAGCGGGAGTAAAAGTATATTCATCCAAATTATAATAAACTTCCTGTAAAGGGCGATTACCTATGGAACCCATATCTATAGTTGAAGTATTATATTCTTCCAGTTCAATATGACTAACCATTTTATTCATTACCGGCATAAGTCCATATTCTTCACGAAGCAAAAGATCAGCAACTTTATCAGCAAGTGTAACGGTAAGCTTACGGTCATACTCCTGGCATTTCCCTGAGCGCGGATAATATCCGGTAATCTGTGCTCTTGCTTCAATGCCTAATCTCTTTGTAATTTCAGAACCAATAACACCGCTTATCCCGCCAAAGCGTGGGTGCCCATATTCATCGGTTTCGGAACTTGCATAAACTACATCCAGTTTCCCTTCCTTATCATCATACCACCGTACACCTTCTGAAACAGCAACAACGATAGCCTTTTTAGGAGAACTCAAATAGGCTTCTTTTACTTTTTCAAAAAATACTTCTTTACGTTCTTTTGTCATCTCAACTTCGGGAATCAAAGATATTTCAGCACCTCCGTAAAATGCGCCTCCGGTAAGCCAACCGGCATCCCTGCCCATTACTTCTAATACACATATACGTTGATGCGATTCACAGGTTGTTCTTATACGATTGGCAAAATCAGCAATTCCGGTTACAGCCGAAGGGAAGCCGGGACACAATACGGCTTCGATTTCTTTCCCATTGTATGCATGCATAGTGTGCGTGCGTAGGTCATTATCAATTGTTTTAGGAAAGCCAATAACAGGAATTCCTTCGGTTTCATATAATCTTTTTGCAGCGCCATTTGTATCGTCGCCGCCAATGGAAACCAATACATCAATCTTATAACGTTTAAGATTTTTTAATATCTGTGGCACCCTGCTTTCCGGGTTTTTCTTAGTAGGAAAAGGATTCGTACGACTGGAAAGCAGTGCAGTTCCTCCATACCAGCCATCATAAGGATGATGAGTTAAATTAATTATATCGCCATCGCCCAATAATCCTTTCCAGCCTTTTCGTATTCCGTATACTTTAAAACCGAGCATTGATGCACGGTTTCTTATCGATTCAATGCTGGAATTAAGCGCTGGAGTATCGCCACCTCCGGTCAAAATTGCTAAAGTCTTTCCACTGAAAATTTTATTTTTTACTGCCATAATTATTTTGTTTTATACAAAGTTAAAAAAATTATTTCTTAATTCCTTTTATAATTTTATCTGCCAATACTTCTGCTAATTTAATTTTCGATTCCTTTGTCCAGCCTGCTATATGTGGTGTTAAAATTACATTGTCTGCTTTTATTAAAAATTTATATGCTTCAGGAAGCTTCGATTTTTTTAGGATTTCAAAAGATGTTTCTTCATATTCAATCACATCAAGTGCAGCGCCATTTATTTTTCCTGTTTTAAGATATTTCACCATATCATTTGTTTTCACTACAGGTCCGCGTGATGTATTGATAAGCCAGAAATTATTTTTAAATTTCTTAATAAATTTTTCATCAACCATGTAATGTGTTTCATCAGTCAATGGGACGTGCAAACTAACAATATCAGCCTTTTTAAAAATTTCAGATAGGTTAACTTCTTTTACAAATTTATCAGAAAAATCATTTTTATACTTATCATAAGCAATCACGTTAGCCCCGAAACCGCTTAAACGACGTGCAAAAGCGCTGCCCATATTACCGTATCCAATTATTCCGATCGTTTTTCCGTTTATTTCTTCACCCCTATTTTCCTCACGATTCCACTTTCCTGAACGAACCTGTTTATCGGCGCGGTTCATATTATTCATCAATGAAAGCAGCATTCCCAAAGCATGTTCGCCTACGGCATCACGATTGCCTTCAGGCGAATTGAAACATTTAATTTTTTTCTTTTCTGCAAATGCAACATCAATTGTTTCCATTCCGGAACCCACACGACCAATGAATTCAAGGTTTTTAGCTATACTGATAAATGATTTGTCAATAGTAATACGGCTACGAATAATTATTCCATGATAGTAATGAATAATTTTTTCAATTTCAGCTCGGGAAAGTTTAATTGCATCATCACAAGTAAAACCTGCATTCTCCAGCTTTTTTATCAGGATCGGATGAACTGAATCAATGATTAAAACTTTTTTCAATTTTATATTTTTTCAAAAACAAATTTACTGAGTTTTGGTTAACATCAAAAAGTATTTCAGCCTGAAATTATTTTTAATGCTTTCGGTATAATGCTTATTTCAATCGGAGAAGTACCCAGTGTTTCACCATCTGCTTCAACAGCAATGGCAGGTTCGGAATTAACTTTTATATTTTGTCCTCTATGTGTTGAAACTTTTGGATGTTTTATAAATGAACCATCGTAAAGATTTTTTACATTCCTGATTACTTCAAATTTTGAAAGTCTATTTATCACCGTAACATCAAGTAACCCATCATCGGCAATTGCATTTGGCACCTGCATCATGCCGCCACCACTGTATTTGCAAATACCTACATTCATGCTAAATAAATTTGAACTAAAAATATCCCCATCAACATTTATTTCAGCATTCACATATTTAAATGAGAAAAGCGATTTAAGCAAATTAAGTAAATAAAGAAATTTCCCGCCTTTACCTTTATTCTTCTGGGTATTGACTTTTTTAACCACATCGGCGTCAAAGCCAAAGCCAGCAACGTTTACTAAATATCGTTTATAAAATTCACTTCCGTTCTTATATTTTATTAATCCAATATCCTGAATAAATATTTTATTATTTTTAATAACCTTAATCGCTTCTATAAAATTTATAGGGATATTATACATTCTGCACCAATCGTTGCCTGTACCAACCGGAATCATTCCCAAAGTTACATCATTGCATTTTTTACTTTTAAGAATTCCGTTTGCTACTTCATTCAGTGTTCCATCACCACCAACTGCAATTATTGTTCTATACCCTTTTTCAACAGCAATATGGGCCAGGTAAATTGCATGATATGTTTTTTCTGAAAATACAAAATCGAATTTTAATTTTTCAGATTTTAAAAATGATTCTATCAAGGGCCAGTCTTTTCGCCCTTTTCCATTACCCGCATGAGGGTTTACGATAAAAAATAATTCTTCCATCTAACACACAAATCCTAAATTATTTTTAAATCTATATTTAAATTTCTTAAATAATTTTGAAGCATGAATATACAAAAATTTTCTAATACCTTTGTTCTATTATTTTTTTAAATTTTTGTCTGGCTTACTAAAATCAAAATATGCAAAAGAACAAAATTAAAAAACCTATTAAACAACAAAGAAAACAGACAGATGTAAAAGCAAAAATAGTTTTTCCTGTCAACAAAAATATTTTCTTTTATTCCACCCTTGCGTTATCGTTCTTAATTACTTTTATACTTTATATATTAACATTAGCCCCAAATATTTCTTTTGAAGACAGCGGCGAACTAGTAACTGCGGCTTATACTCTTGGCGTTCCGCATGAACCGGGTTACCCATTATTTACAATTTTCGGAAAAATATTTTCACTTATCATTCCTTTTGGAAGCATTGCTTACCGCGTTAACTTAGCCTCAGCATTTTTTACTTCACTTGCTGCTTTGCTTATTTCGTGGGCAACTGTATTAATTATTGAAGACACATTTATCACTTCGAATTTCTGGAAAAAGAATAACGAAAAACTTTTAAACATCCTTAAATATTCTATTGCATTTAGCAGCGGTTTATTCTTTGGTTTAAGTTTTGAAACATGGGAACAAGCCGTGATGACTGAAGTATACGGGATCAACAGTTGCTTTACTGCGTTATTTATTTTGCTTGCATTAATTTGGAAAAGACAGGAAACTCAGGAAGAAAGAAAAAAATATTTATACATAATAAGCTTTGTGATTGCCCTTGCATTTACCAATCATACCACATCCTTAATGCTTATTCCAATATTCGGAGTATTTCTTTTAGCTGTTGATTATAAAATAATTTTAAACATTAAGACCGTTGCAAAGACAATATTATTCTTCATCTTAGGGCTTACTCCATTTCTTTACCTTCCGATTGCAGCATCACAGAATCCTCCGATGAACTGGGGAAATCCAGGCAACATCACCAATTTTTTTCGTGTTATTTACCGTCACCAATATAATATTGACAGTCCACACACTACGGAAAGGTTTACCAGCCAGTTTAAATATTATTTATCCACGCTACTTCCCGAACAATGGTACCTGCTATTTATCATCTTTGCAATAATAGGGATATTCATTATTTACAAGCATAACAAAAAATATTTCTTTTTCGCAATCATGTTTTTATTGTTAAGTATGCCTGTTACAACTTATTTTACAAACTTCGATATTTCATCTAACAAGCTTGTAAACATTGAGAATGGAGCTTTAGTATCGGTATTTTATATTCCTTCGTATATGTTCCTTTCGATATTGACAGGAATAGGATTTTTCTATTTGATTTCCATAATCAAAACCTCACCAAAAATTCTTTATGCCATTGGATGCCTATGCATAATAATGGCTTTCAGCAATACATTTAAAAATTATAAAAAAACGGATATGAGTCAATACTATTATCCGCAGAAATATGTTGAAAATGTTTTTAAAGTTGCCACGCCAAATTCAATAGTAATAGGCGACTGGGATCCATTTTGTTTTCCGTATTTTTATTTTCAATATGTAGAAAATAAAAGAAAAGATATTGTTGCATTAGATATTATGCTGTTGAAAAGAAGCTGGTATATTGAAATGCTAAAACATAATCATCCTGATTTTATAAAGCGTTCGCAAACTGAAGTCGATAATTTTTTAAAAGCTGTTGAACCTTTTGAAAACGGCGAACAATATGATGGAAACGTGATCCAATCATGCTACGAAAATATGATTTATTCGTTCATTGATAAAAATCTTGCCAACAAAGAAGATGTTTATATTACATTCTTAAATAATAATGAAGCCATAAAATTACTTAACAAATATCAGCGTGAATCGATCCTGGCAGCTTATAAAATTCCAAGAGATACAACCTTGTCTCAAATAAATTTTGATGAAGCGGATTATGATATTTTCATAAATGATAAAAACCCAGATGACAGAATGGTTAAGCGTTTCAAAGAATATTACGGCGGCACATTCGCCACAAGAGGATTGCTTTATGAAAGTTTAAAAAACAAAACCGAATCTTTGAAGTATTATAATTTATCCCTTCAATTTTTCAAGAATAATAAATCATTACAAAATACCATTAACCAAAGAATACAAGCATTGAAATCGAATTAAACTGAAATATTTCTATTTTTTTTCATTGCTTTTATTTTTTTTCATTCTGCCGGAATCTTTTAATGCTTTTGTAAGAATATATTCTATCTGTCCATTCACACTACGGAATTCATCAGCCGCCCACTTCTCAAGTGAAGCAAAAACATCTCCGTCAATTCTCAATATAAAAGCTTTTTTATCAGCCATATTTTATTGGTATAACGACCCTGAATTCAAAACAGGTTGTGCTGCTCTTTCGGAACAAAGAACCACCATCAGGTTGCTTACCATTGCTGCCTTCTTTTCATCATCAAGATCAATAATCCCTTTTGCTGAAAGTTCCTGCAATGCATTTTGAACCATACCCACAGCGCCTTCTACAATTTTAAAACGTGCAGCTACAATAGCTGTTGCCTGCTGGCGCTGAAGCATAGCTCCTGCAATTTCTGCTGCGTAAGCCAGGTAATTTATTCGTGCTTCCATAACATTTATACCGGCAATAGAAAGTCGTTCGTGAAGTTCTCCAACTAAAAAATTATTTATTTCATTTCCTCCCGAACGCAAAGTAATATCAGCATCCTGGCTTTCCAGGTTGTCATAACAAAATGTTCCTGCCATTTTTCTTATGGCTGCTTCACTTTGTATTTTTACAAAGTTTTCATAATTATCAACTTCAAATGCAGCTTTATAAGTATCCTCTACACGCCATACCAATACTACGCCTATCATAATCGGGTTTCCCATTTTATCATTTACTTTGAGCGGTTGACTGTCGAGATTTCGTGCTCTTAATGAAACCTTCTTTTTCAGAAAAAATGGATTCATCCAGCAAAAACCATTTATCTTTATGGTGCCCACATATTTTCCGAATAGTGTTAAAACTACCGATTCATTAGGGTTAACAGCCCTTAATCCCGACAGGCAAAAAATTCCGATAATTATCAGTACAATGAAAATAGTAATTAAAAATGGATCTTCTTCTACTGTTGGAATTAGCAATGCGGATAGTAAAAGTACCAATCCGATTAGCAGTCCTAAGTAACCTGATGCAGGTTTATAATCTTTTTCGTTTTTCATAATTTTATTTTTTTATTTGATATCATTTTGATATCGCAATGATATATATAATTTTTTAACCGGCAAAATATTTTTATGTTTTTTTTCAAGTAACTTTGCAAAACTGCATATGACCAATTTCTTAAAAGACATATTACGCAAAGATCACAGGCGGGAATACGGGATAAAAGAATTTCTTAAATATATTGGGCCCGGCTTACTCGTAACGGTTGGGTTTATTGACCCCGGTAACTGGGCTTCAAATATTGCTGCCGGTTCTGATTTTGGTTATTCACTTTTATGGATCATTACCTTATCAACTATTATCCTTATCATTTTACAGCATAACGTGGCACACTTAGGAATAGCAACAGGTTTATGTTTATCGGAAGCTGCAACCCAATACACTAAAAAATGGATTTCACACCCCATTCTTTATTCTGCTGTAATGGCAGCAATATCAACAGCATTAGCTGAAATACTTGGCGGTGCAATAGCATTAAAAATGTTATTTCATGTCCCATTAAAAATTGGAGCAATACTTATAACAATCCTTGTTGTTTATTTTTTATTTTCCAATTCCTATAAACGAATTGAAAAATGGATTATTGGATTTGTTTCCATTATTGGAATATCTTTCGTTTATGAATTGACTTTGGTTGACATTCCATGGCAGGAAGCGGCTTTAAGCTGGATACATCCAACATTTCCAAAAGGTTCAATGCTGATAATAATGAGTGTAATTGGCGCTGTTGTTATGCCTCATAATCTCTTCTTACACTCCGAGGTGATTCAAAGCCGACAATGGAACCTGGAAGATGAAAAAATAATAAAAAAACAATTGGAATACGAATTTGCGGATACACTGTTATCCATGATCATTGGCTGGGCTATTAACAGCGCCATGATATTAATTGCCGCTTCGGTGTTCTTCGCAAATAAAGTAAATATTACCGAACTTCAGCAGGCAGAAGAAATGATGCATCCTTTACTTGGAAATGCTGCCGCAATTGTATTTGCTATTGCTTTACTTTTCGCCGGTGTGGCATCATGTGTAACAGCAGGAATTGCCGGAGGTTCCATATTTGCCGGGTTGTACAGTGAACCATTTAATATTAAAGACAGCCATTCCAAACTCGGAATCGCTATTACATTTTTAGTTGCACTATTGCTGATATTCTTTATAGGTAACCCTTTCAAAGGACTTCTGATTTCGCAAATGATTTTAAGCATGCAACTCCCGTTCACTATATTCATTCAAATCTACCTGACCTCTTCAAAAAAAGTGATGGGAAAATATGTGAATACTATAAGGACTAAAATTATTTTATTGATAATTGCAATAGTTGTCAGCTCACTGAATATTGCTCTGCTTTGTAGTTTTTTCAATACGATTTAATAGTTATCGCTAAGTTTCCTGGTAAGCCAAACAAAATCCTCAACACTTAATCGTTCGGCTCTTTTGGTCCATATAATGTCGGAAGTATCTTTATACCCAAACGATGATAACGCATTGCGTAATGTTTTTCGTCGCTGATTAAAGGCGGTTTTCACTACTGATATAAAAAGTTTTTCATCACACTCCAACTCTTTTACATTATTTCTTTTTAGTCGTATAACAGCTGATTTTACTTTTGGTGGTGGGACAAAAACATTTTCATTCACAGTAAAAAGATATTCGATATCGTACCACGCTTTTAGCAATACACTTAAAATTCCGTAATCTTTATTTCCCGGCGCCGATGCTATTCTTACCGCAACTTCTTTCTGAAACATTCCTACAACCTCATCAACATCATCCCTGTTTTCAATAGTTCGGAATAGAATTTGGCTTGAAATATTATAAGGAAAATTCCCGATAATGCTAAAATGCCCGTCAAACAAGGTTTTTAAATTATAACGAAGAAAGTCGGCTTGGATAACCTTATTATTAATTTCAGGGAAATTATTTTTAAGATAAGTTACCGACTCATTATCGATTTCAATAATTCTTAAATCAATACCAGGAATACTTTTCAGGTACTTTGTCAGAACACCAGTTCCGGCGCCTATTTCAAGAACGTTCTTATTTAACGAAAGAGACTCAACTATTTTTTGCGCAATATTCTCATCTTTCAAAAAATGCTGACCAAGGTGTTTTTTTGCGCGTACCGGATACATCTGGATTTATGAATAACAATTTATGATTTGCGAATGTAGTGATTTAAAAATAAATGTATTCATATGTATAAGAACTTTCCAGTTTACCTTTTCTGTAATATTTCATACTTGACACAAAATTCGAAGGGCTGAATTCATTTATTCTGCTTGAAGTTTGTTTTCCCTTGTTATATGTCTTGGTTTCAGTAATATTATCTTTATCGTCAAATGTGCTTACCATTCGGTATGATTCATTGCCTTTCTTATCATATATCGCATATTCCATTGTTTCGCCGGTATGCTCATTATATTTTCCTTTAAAATGGATAACATTATTTTGATAGTAGGTTGTGTATGCTATAAATTTATTATCCTTATTATAAATATATTCGATTTTATAAGGCTTTCCTTTCTCATTGAACTTTTGGAAGGTTACAATTTTATTTCCTTCGCTATCGTAATTTTCTTTTCGGCAAACAGCAGTAGTATCTTTATGTTTTGTTGCTAATTCTCCTTCTGGCTTGCATTCATAATTCCATGTATACAAAATTTTTTCTTTTGCATTATAAACAATTGATGATTTCCTTGATTTATCAGGATAATAAGTATACACCCACTTTCTCTTAAATTCCGGGCTTCCATTTTTATAATAACAACTTTCAAGAATTTTTAATGAATCAAATTTTGAAGTGATCTTCATTTCAGGTTTTCCATTATTAAAAGCTTCTTCTTCTATAACACAATTATTGTTATCATACTTATAATTGTATTGTAAGTTTTTTTTCCCGTTTTTACTTTTAACGATATAAGATGTATTTTTATTCGCCTGGGAATATTCATAAATATATTGTTTTAAGAGGTTCCCGTTTTTTTTATAAAAATCCATTGACGTATAATTCCCGCTATCATTATAATTAACTTTTACCCATAAATATTCCTTATTCCCTTTTTTAATGGTTTCGGAATATCCCTTAAGTTTAGCTGCAACAACTTTTTTTCTTAAAGGGTTGTTATCAATATAAGTTGGATAACTTTTCCAATTTTTTTTCAAATAAGCATATTCATCTTTTTGAGCATGTACAATTATTGCAATGAATAATGCAGCGAAAATGAAAATAGATTTTTTCATAGTGTATGATTTTAACTTTTATATAACACGAAGATTACAAAAGTATAAACACGAACAGGTAACAAAATATTTTATAGTGATGAAAAAATATTTTTCAGTTGGGTAGTTAAAAACTGATATAAATATGATTTGGCTTTCATGAATTTTATATACCTTAATACTGATATACGCTTACCAGGTACAAACCCAAACCTGCAACTTATACGCTAAAAGCTATCATCTGTCAAATGATGCTTGTGAATTTAAAATTTAATATTTTATTTTACAACTTTAAAAGAAATTATTAAGAAACTGTTTTGAATTTTTATTTTAATCTGTTAAGCATAAGTTTTACCATAGCTAATTGGATCATTGTTTCACTTGTATCTGTAAGATATTCGTAATCTTTGCTTAATCTACGGTAACTTTCAAACCAAGCAAAAGTTCGTTCAACTACCCATCTTTTAGGGATTACGGAAAACTTTTTACTGTCATCACTTCGTAGTACAATCTCAAGTATCCATCCCAAAGACCGTTTTACCTTTTCTATTAATTCGCCTCGATAACCTCCGTCAGCAAATATTTTTATTAAGCGGTTAAACCGACCTTTAAGTCGGTTTATAACCTCCATTGCAGCTTTGCTATCATGGATATTTGCGGCATGTACAAACACGACCAACAACAATCCCATTGTGTCTGTAACTATATGTTGTTTTCGTCCTTTTGTGATTTTTCCACCATCAATACCTCTGTCAACGCCTCCGGAACGTGATGTTTTTACGGAACGACTATCGATACATGCTGCACTTGGAGATTCTTCTCGTCCAGCTTTTTTACAAATAAAATTTCTGAGACATTCGTGTATCTCTTCTATCAATCCATACGTCTTCCATTGGCGATAGTAATAATATACCGTATTCCATGGAGCAAAATCATTTGGCAGCATACGCCATTGACAGCCGGTTTTAAGTAAATAAAACAGGGCATTCATAATATCACGCAAATTATGTTTTCGCTTTCTTTTGTTATTCAAAATATTTTCTATAATTTTCCATTGTGAATCGGTTAAGTTAGGTGGGTAGTTTTTCATATTATGTGTTTTATTTGACTGATAATCAAAATGATACGATTAATAACCCAATTAACTAACTGATTATATTATAGTTATAAACATTTTTATTCATATGCATTCTCTTTTTAAATTTCAAAACAGTTTCTTAAATTTATTAAAAAATGCAAAATTTAAGTTATGAAAAAATGCAAACCATTGAAGGTGGAACTTTTCTTGGTGGGTTTTGCGCTGGTGTAGCTATCGCATCCTTAGTAGCACCAAATCCTGTTACTGGAGTACTTGGTGTTGGCTGTATTGGCTATGCTATAGGATCCGAATTTAATTGGTGGTAACAAAAAAAATCAGGGAGCTTAAATACATAGCTCCCTGATTTTTTCATATCGTAATTATTAAAAATTAAAGAATGATATTAAAAAATATTTCAAAATCATTTAAAAAGAAAAAAGTACTTGATAGTTTTACAGCAGAATTTAATCTAAATACTTGTAATGTAATTGTTGGGAAAAATGGCTCAGGGAAAAGCACACTATTTAATATAGTTGCAGATTTAACTGAACCTGACACTGGAGAAATTATTATTAACGATATAAATTATTTTAATAAAAAAAATATATTTAAAAGTAAATTTGGGTTTTTATTAGATGAGACAGCATTAATAGAAGAATTTTCCGGTTTCGAATTTTTACAGTTTATTTCAAAAATAAATAAAGTTAAAGAAAATAAGTTAAGTGATAAGATAAAAAGTTTGTTATTGTTTTTATTTGATAAAGAAGAAGAAATTTATAAGAAAATATCTTCTTATTCTATAGGAATGAAACAAAAAATAGCTATAGCTGCATCAATAATTCACAAACCAGATATTTTAATATTAGATGAACCATTTACAGGGCTTGATATTTTTACGGTAAACAAATTAATTGAATTAATAAAAGAATATAAAAAGCAAAGAATTATTATTTTTTCATCACATGACTTAACACATATCGAAAAATTAGCTGATAAAATAATTGTTATTGATGAAGGTAAAATATTAATTAATTCAGATTTGCCGGAATTTACGCAGAACGGGTATAAGCTTTTAGAAGAGTCATTATATGAATTATTAAAAGAAAAAGAAAATAATTTAAGTAGTGTTAGCTGGTTATTATGATAATAAATACAATTATATATTTAATAAAATTAAAGTTTAAGCTATTTTTTATTAAGAAAAAAACCGCGGTATTAACTAATATTTTTTATTTAGTTCTATTGTTTTCTGTAATCTTTAATGGTATTTTATTTAGCATTATTATCAATAAATTAGAAGAAATAAATAAACTACCATATAATTTTAAAAATTATTCTTATTTAATTATCATTTTGATAATTTGCATAAGAAATATTTTTCCGGTTTATAAACCTTTTCAAGATTACTTTCCTAAATATTACAATATCAATATTATTGAAAAAATTGTATACAAATCAATATATGATATTTTTTCACCTTTCTTTATTCTATTATTTGTTTTTTATTGTATAATTATTTTTTTATCAAAACCTTTTTTTGTTAATGATTTTATTTTATTTTCAATAATATTAATTACAGGATATTTCTTTGAATTAATAATAAAAATCTTAATAGAGCATAGTTTTAATAAATTTAGAAAAAAAGCACTTATTACATTCGTACTTCTTTTATTTACTATAATATATATTTGTACTTTATTATTTCTAAACAATTCTTTTGAAACAACTTTTATAATATTCCTTTCTTTTTTATTATCGGTCACTATAATACTTTTTTATTGCTATAAATTTAAAGAGGTTAAAAGTTATAGAATCAAAGATAAGCTTCAAACAAATAATAACCTATTTAACTATTTGATAAAAGAATCTTTTAGAAATAAAAAAATCAGAATTTCATTCTTTTTTGGTCTAATTTTTAAAATGTTATTAGTAATTGTTAGTTTATTTATATTAAAAAAGAAAGGACATGCTTTATACAACTCTGAGTTTATATTATGGCTGTTTTCATCTCCTTTAATTTATTTTACTTATGTATTAAATAATATTTGGGGATATTCAAAAAACATGTGGTTAAGAATTCAATATTCCAGTAATAGTTTCAATAACTTTTTATTAATTTATACAATCAAATTTTCATTGATAATTTTCATTGATTTTGTTATAACAATTTCTGTTTTTATATTTCTTACTGAAAAAAATATAATATTAGATTTTATTTATTATTATTTAAATTTATCTGTTATATTATATTTTATAGGCTTTTTTAATTCATGGTTTTTACCAGTAAATATAATAAATGTTTTTTCATTAGATAAATTTAACAACAATACATCTACTGGGGCTTCGCTAATAACTATTACTTTATTTGTTATTTTATTTTTTCTACCTAAAACAATAGGATTATCTATATGTTATTTTGTAGTATTTATATCATATTTATTTGTTAAAAGAAACAAAAACAAAATAACTGAAAGAACATATAAAATATTTTTTTTAAATGAATAAATGCATGTTTAAAATAGCTTATAGCGCAGATATAAATTAATCATTCCAAGGTATAAATATTAATGATGTAATAAATATCAAAAAGAGTTATAACGATAGATAATTGTAAGCTTCCCCTTTTTTCGGACCATTCAAAATTTGAGTTTCTTTCATAAAATTTCTTTTACCAGATCCATGGGTGCTTTATTTTTTAACGCTTCGTGAGGTCTGTTATAATTGTAATCTAATTTCCATTTTTCAGTTAGTTCTCTTACTTCACTGAGCGTTCTGAACACATAAGCATTAAGAATTTCTTTTCTTAGACTACCGTTTAATCTTTCAATAAACGCATTCTGCGTTGGTTTGCCAGGTTGAATAAATATCAGTTGCACATCATTACCCTTGCACCATGCATCCAGCTTGTCTGAAATAAGTTCAGGTCCATTATCAACACGAATCATCTTTGGTAAGCCTCTTTGTTGCTTCAGTTGCTCTAATACTCTAACGACTCTTAGTGCCGGTAATGAAGTGTCAGCCTCAATCCAAAGAACCTCTCTATTGTAATCATCTAAAATATTCAAGAGGCGGAACCTTCTGCCATCCCATAAACTGTCACTCATAAAATCCATTGACCATACCTGATTTGTGGCATCTGGGTGAAATAACGTTTGTTTAACTCTTGCCGGCAATCGTTTTTTTGCCCTGCGACGAATGTTTAGCTGCATTTGAGTATATACTCGATACACTCGTTTGTGATTCCAGCTAATAACTCTGGCGAGAGCATTATATCATTACCCACAACTTTTAATTCTTGATGAAGCAACTTCTTCTATGGATAAACAAACCGAAGATTTTACAATCAAGTTATTAAACACTATAAAAAAACAAACAGGTATAATTTTTATAACACATAAATTAAATATTTTAAATAAATTCTGCGACAGAATTTATTTATTAGAAAAAGGAGAAATTAATAATTCCGGTAATCATAATGAATTAATTAATTACAAAAATTTATATAGCGATTATTGGAAGGAACTTAATATGTGTCCTTAATTTACAACATCACCTCTTAAGGTTCGATATTTTTTTCTTGCCTCAATTACATATGTACTTCCGGGGTAATTGGTCATCAGCTTTTCGTAGTACTCCATGGCTTTTACAGTATCCTTATATTGTATCTCATAAATTCCTGCAAGCTTATAAAGTGCATCATCGGCCAAAATATCGAAAGCATAACTTTCTTCAACTTTTTTATAATAAACAACTGCGGAATCATAAAGTTTTTCTTTCATATATATTTCAGCTTTCTTATAATATGCCTCATCAAAAAGCGAATGAAATTTATATTTTATAAAAAGTGAATCCAGTGTTTTTATTGCTTCATTATTTTTGTTGCGGAAGAATAAAAGGTCAGCACGGGAATACATCATCAAAGCATCATAAGTACTGTCCATATCTGAATTATCGCTTATTAGTAATGATAAATCCATTGCATCGTTAGCTATAAGTTTTGATGTTGCTGCTTTCAGCACATCGAGTTGAGTTTTTGCCCACTCAAATTCGCCAATGTAATAAGATAATTTTGCATTTTTAAATTTAGCAAGATGACCTATGGGTTCATCTTTAAAAGCCTTTTCCACCTGTGAATACAATAATGTAGCTTCCCATACTTCACCTGTCATAAGTAAAATATCGGCAAGTTCTATCTTACATTCAGCTATTGATTTTGCTTGTGCCGATTTTATTTCAAGAGCTTCATATAATAGTTTTATGGCTTCTTCAGTTTTATAGGAATAAAATGCAAGCAAATGAGCATAATTTTTTATGATGGAAATGGAATATGATGATTTCCCTAATTCATCAAGCGCCGACTTATAATCATTCACAAGACTTTCAATATCTGAATTTGTATATAAGGAAGTCGTGATCTTTAAAAACTTTGTATCTAAAATTTCTGTTTTACTGCTCAGGTAATAATAATTTTCGGAGCCTTTATTAATGATGTATTGGTAAGCAGCAATGGCTATATCATAAAACCCGTTGGATGAAGCAAGGCGCGCAATATTGAAAACTCTTTTACCATCTTCCTTGTTTCGTTTATCCAATGATTTAGCCTGTATCAGGGCTATATCAAAATCTTTTATTTGCGTGGAATACCATAATAGCATTTCCGAATAAAATGTTTCATCTGGATTTTCCTGTATTTTTTTTAACAGTATTTTTTTTAAGGCAGCGCCTTGTTTTCCGTCAGTATCTTCCGTTAAAATATCCTGTATTATTTCCTGAACTTTTTCCAAATACTCCGATGAATTAAACTGAATGAGCTTGATATATTCCTCCATCATTTTTTCATACTCACCCTGCGAGCCATATATTTCGGCTAATTCAAGACTGAAAGGATAATACCCCGACATGGCTTTCCGCATTTTCTCATAAGTCTCAACGGCATAACTTATTTTTTTTCGAAGCAGAAATGCATTGGCAAGGTCAATCACGTATTGCTTGTCCTTTATAGCATTTTTAATCATCAGGTCATATTGTTCAGCTGCTTTTTTTTCATCACCCTGAACATTGTATAAATAACCCAGGTCAACGCCATACTGAGGAACGGAAATATTTCTTTTGATTTGTTTCTTGATTATTTTTTCTGCCGTTTTATAATCTTTAAGTTCTACAAGGCAGGAAAGGTAAGAGCTGTAATATAGATAATCCTGTTTTTTATTATAAAGCTTTTCATAATATACTAAAGCCTTATCGTATTCTTTATTCTGAAAATATTGTGCAGCCAGTTGTTCATCAGTTTCAGGCTGTGCAAAAGAAAATGATTGTATAAAAAATATCAATAATGAAATAAGAAGAATTTTATTTTGAAAAATTTTTTTCATCATAGATATTTTTTACCGATTTGATAATTAATTTATCAAATCAAAACCTGTATATTCAGCTAAAGCTTTCGGAATTTTTATTCCTTCGGCAGTTTGATTATTTTCCAATAATGCAGCCACTATACGGGGTAATGCTAATGCGCTGCCATTTAGTGTATGTGCAAGTTTTGTTTTCCCATCCGTATCTTTATAGCGTATTTTCATACGATTCGACTGAAATGTTTCAAAATTAGAAACAGAACTCACTTCAAGCCATTTCTGTTGGGCTGCTGAGTACACTTCAAAATCATAGGTCCAGGCTGAAGTAAAACTTATATCCCCTCCACATAATTTTAAAATACGGAAAGGAAGTTCCAGTTTACGTAATATACCAGCAACATAATCTTTCATTTCTTCAAGCGTTGCATATGATTTTTCAGGAAAAGTAATGTTTACAATTTCTACTTTATCGAACTGATGCAATCGGTTTAATCCGCGGACATCCTTCCCGTACGACCCGGCTTCCCTGCGAAAACAGGCTGAATATGCAGTAGTTTTCACCGGTAATTGTTCTGCTTTAAATATTGTATCACGATAAAAATTTGTAACCGGAACTTCTGCTGTAGGTATGAGATAAAGATTATCGGCCGAAGCAAAATACATTTGTCCTTCCTTATCGGGCAACTGACCGGTACCATATGCTGAGTCTTCATTAACAACATAAGGTGGCTGACATTCGGTATAGCCTGCTTTTACTGCATTATCGAGGAAAAAATTTATCAACGCCCTTTGAAGACGGGCGCCTTTACCACGGTATACGGGAAATCCTGAGCCAGTAATTTTCACTCCGGTTTCAAAATCAATGATATTATATTTCGTGGCAATATCCCAATGTGCCAAAGCATTTTTATCGAGTTGTAAAATTTGTCCTTCTTCATGAACAATTAAATTGTCATCAGCGCCTTTACCTTTAGGAATGGTCTCATGTGGTAAGTTGGGAAGCAACACCATTGCATCATTCAGCTCTTTCTCTGTTTTCTGAAGTTCATCGGAAAGCTCCTTTGATATATTTTTTAGTTCAGCGCTTCTTTCTTTTAAAGTTGCTGCTTCTGCTGCTTTTCCGCTTTTGAAAAGCATTCCTATTTCTTTGGCAATATTGTTAGCTTCAGCAAGATTATCGTCCAGTTTTTTTTGCGTTTCTCTGCGAGAGGCATCAATCTGGATTATTTTTTCTACCAATAGAGTTGCATCAAAATTTTTTATTGCAAGTCTTTTTATTATCTCCTGTGGGTTTTCCCTGATAATTCCTATTTGTAACATAATATTAAAGTTGATTTACAAAAGTATGTAAAATAAAAAATCTCCCGATAATTTTGGGAGACTTATTATAAAAAAAATACATTAACTTAAAAACTGCACCTCAAATCATTCAAACAAAATTTTGAAATTTATTTTGTTCTGAATTCTGGGTTTTTAAATTTTATTTTTATTCAGCTGTTGCAGGAACAACCGAAACATATGAACGGTTATCTTTTCTTTTCCTGAATTGTACAATACCATCAGTTAAAGCAAAAATAGTATGGTCTGAACCTAAACCAACATTTTCACCAGGATGATGAACAGTTCCTCTTTGACGAACAATAATATTTCCGGCAACTACCATCTGACCGCCATATATTTTAATGCCTAACCGCTTACTGTGCGATTCACGTCCGTTATGCGAACTACCGGCTCCTTTTTTATGTGCCATAATTCAAATTTTAAAAGTTTATTCTTTATTCTCTGTTTCTGTAGCAGTATCAGCCTTTACCTTTTTAGGTTTAGCGCCTTTTTCTGCTATATTTTCAATCTGTATTTTTGTGAGTTGCTGACGATGACCTGATGATTTCTGGTAACCTTTTCTTCTTCTTTTCTTAAAGATAGTTACTTTATCACCTTTTAGATGTGAAAGAATTTTGGCAGTAACTTTAGCTCCATCAACAAATGGCTGACCTAATGTTATCTTACCTTTATTATCAATCAGCATCACATCGCCAAATTCAAGGGTAGCGCCCACTTCAGCTGCAAGACGATGAACGATCACCTCTTGTTCTTTCTCAACCCTGAATTGCTGTCCTGCTATTTCAACAATCGCGTACATTGTATTGATTTTTAAAAGTTAATCCCTTAAAATTTATATTTTAGGGGGTGCAAAGTTATGAAATTTTTTAAATAATCAAATATTATTCAATAGAAAATAATCTATTTGCCTTCAAATATTTATTAAAAGTGCGAAATAACATATTTTTTACAAATAATTTTAAAAGAAAATG
Organism: Bacteroidales bacterium; assembly: GCA_035353855.1. Taxonomy (NCBI): domain Bacteria; kingdom Pseudomonadati; phylum Bacteroidota; class Bacteroidia; order Bacteroidales; species Bacteroidales bacterium. The sequence continues at coordinate 84,600 of DAOQAK010000004.1, forward strand.
ATTTTATAAAAATTAATTATCCGTCATACATATATATATATTTATATAAGTGGTGTGATATCGTGTTATAAAAATTAAAGATTGCTTTAAATTTGTCCCTGACAAAATAAAAGTTTAATTTCGCAGCCCGTAACAGTATTAACAATTAAAAATACTTTATCGGTATATGGGTTCATCAATAGTAAATATAGTATCCGGAAGAGCTTCGCAATATCTTGCTGAGAAAATTGCAGCATGTTATGGTAAGAAGTTAGGAAATGTTCGTGTTTCTACATTCAGTGATGGGGAATTTCAGCCATCATTCGAAGAAACTGTAAGGGGTCATAAAATGTTTATCATTCAATCTACCTTTGCTCCATGTGATAACATTTTTGAACTTCTTTTAATGATTGACGCAGCTAAAAGAGCATCAGCACATTCGGTTGCAGCGGTGATACCTTATTTTGGATATGCCCGTCAGGATCGCAAAGACAAACCACGTGTTCCAATAGGTTCAAAGCTTATTGCAAATCTGCTTACTGCCGCAGGAGTAAATCGTATTATTACTATGGACCTTCATGCTGATCAAATTCAGGGATTTTTCGATGTTCCTGTGGATCATCTATATGGCTCAACCATGTTTGTACCTTATTTAAAAAGTCTTAATCTACCGAATTTAACCATGTCGTCGCCCGATACCGGTGGAACAAGAAGAGCAGTAGCTTATTCTAAATTCCTTAATTCCGATTTGGTGATTTGTTATAAGCAACGAGTGAAAGCAAATGTAGTTGGTAAGCTTACTGTTATTGGCGATGTTGAAGGAAAAGATGTGGTATTGGTTGATGATATTATTGATACCGCCGGCACCATTACAAAAGCAGCTGATATGCTTATGGAAAAAGGGGCTGTAAGTGTAAGAGCCATTGCAACACATCCCATTCTTTCAGGAAACGCTATTGAACGCTTAGAAAAATCAGCTTTAAAAGAAATTATTGTAAGCGATACCATTCCGCTAAAAAAGGAAAGCAGTAAAATTACCGTGCTTTCATCGGCAGGTTTATTTGCCGATGTAATCGGAAGGATTCATAATTACGAATCGGTAAGTACACATTTTAAGTTTAATCCAATATTATAGTTCTTTAATTTATTCTATTCATTAACCAATTAATTTTTAACATTATGAAAGCAGTATCTATTAGCGGTTCTCCACGCGAGAACGTAGGGAAAAAAGATGCTAAGAAGCAACGTAATGAAGGGAATATTCCCTGCGTGCTTTATGGCGGAAAGGATCAAGTACATTTTGCAACCCCGGAATCCAGTTTTAAAAAAATTGTTTATACGTCTGAGGTTTGTACAGTAAAAATCAATATTAATGGAAAAGAACATGACGCTATCCTTCAGGATATTCAATACCATCCTGTAAGTGATAAAATATTACACGCTGATTTTCTTGAAGTATCTCCCGAAAAACCGGTAACAATACATGTTCCTGTTAAACTTACAGGAAGCGCACCTGGTGTATTAAAAGGTGGAAAGTTGCATCATAAGATCCGTAAACTGAAAATCCAGGGACTTTTACCTTATCTACCTGATGACATTACATTAGACATATCATCACTTGAAATAAATGATTCTATTAAAGTAAGTGATATCGTTCGTGATAACATTACTCTCTTAGACCCAAAAACAGCCGTTGTTGTTGGAGTCAGGATCACAAGAGTTGTTGTTGAAGAAACACCAACTGCTGAAGGTGCTGCTCCTGCTGAAGGTGCTACCGGAGCTACTGCTACTCCTGCTGCTCCTGCTGCCGATGATAAAGGAAAAGAAAAGGATAAAGGCGGAAAAGACAAAGGAAAAGAAAAGAAATAATATTTCTAACCTAAACCATTCTAAAAGGCTGTCTCTGGTTTTAAGACAGCCTTTTATTATAATATTTATTCATATTTTATATTTTCGTGAGACATTTTAAATACTAAACATGTTTAATTAAGTTAGTTTTCTTGATAAAACGCCTAACGATTTTAAAAAAAATGATATAATCTGTTTCATTGAAAGCAATGAAATAAAAATGGCAAACTTCATATACATGTGTAAAGACGGGCGACTTAAAACACATAAGTAATTAATTAAAGCGAAAGATGGAACAAGACTTGTAACAACAGCGGAAGCTTTGCTGATGTTGTTATTGACTTATGGATCAACAGGAAAGAAATTGATGGCGTTGCTCATCATTACGTAGGGAAATTTATTTTGAAAAATAGTTAAAAAAAGTTTATCTTTGGACTGTTCTAAAAAATGAGGTCGATAATACATTAATAGAAAAACAAAGATGAAAATATTTTTACTCATAAATCTAATGATAGCGTTTGCACAATCTGCTCTTCCGCAAAAAATAGAGAGAAAAATTATTATTAAAAACAATAACTTTTATTATACCACAATTGATGAAGAATTTCAGATTGCCACTTTGCATATTGGGAAAACGACGGACTCATTAAATGCTGCAAAACATTATGCTTTGCCTGCTGGCAGAAATTATGATGAACCTGTAAATCCTTTTTCATGGGATGTTTGCGACAGTATGTTTTATGCAATTAATTTAATAAATCATTCGCAAAATGATAAAAGAAATTCGTTAAGATGTTTTAGCTTGAACTCATTACATGAATGGGACAGTACGATTACAATCAGAGATATGTTGATGCAAAGTATTGAACAAAATAATTTCGCATCAAATGCGCCTTATTCATTCATCAAGAAAAATGTTTCAAATATTATGAATAACTTTTTCTATGATGGTATAGCAATAAATGATTCGTTGTATAGCATGGCCATTACGAATAATAGGGAATTGACATTTTGGAATTTTAATGGACAAACATGGGAGCATGGAGAAATAAAAAAGTTTTTACTTACTGGACACTTCTCACTTTTTTCTTACAACAAAAAAACATATATGCTCCTTAATAACGGCGAGCTTTACGAAGCTACATTAGATTCGTTTAATCTGGTAAAAAAACTACAAGGCACATTACTTAATGAAGGAACCATTATAATTAACAGGGATGATAACACCATTAAATTTTTAAATAATAATAGCATTAATTATAAAATTCCTTTGAACAAACTCATACAAGAAAAAGCAGTACAAATTTTTTAAAATAAAAATGTTATGAAAAAAATTTCTATTATTCTCATTATATTATTTTCTGCAGCCATAGCAAAAGCTGATGATTTGACTGCTGTTGTTACAGGAACCACAACCGGTGGAAATACAGGGTCAATAAACTTGACTGTTAGCGGAGGGGTGTCTCCTTACACATATAAATGGAGCAATAATGCAACAACAGAAGATATTAGCGGATTAAGCCAGGGAACCTATACCGTTACCGTAACCGATAAATATTGCGGTACGGCTGTTTTATCTGTTTATGTTGATAACACTACTGAAATAAAAGAAAACAAAGTTTCTGCTTCATTACAAGTTTCTCCCAATCCTGCAAAAGGATTGGTAACTATAAATACTACAAACGCATTTACTCAAGCAACCTATAAATTGATTGATATTACAGGTCGTACTGTTATGGAAGGTTCCAATTTTTCAGGAAATGATTTTACAATAGATATTTCTGCACAATCCGAAGGATTGTATCTAATTGTAGTAAATCAGGGAGAAACTTTTTTACGTACAAAAATTATTAAAGAATAAACGCAGTATAAATTTTAGAAGAAATTTTTATTAAACCACTAAACTATGAAAAAGATAATACTTGCTTTTTTTATATCATTCCAATTCTTTTATGCAAATTCTTTTTGTCAGAATTTTACTTATGCTAAAGTAATTCCAAAAACTGTTTCATTCAGCGGAAGTATTACCATCAAAAAAGATGAAGGAGGAAATTATTCTGCACCACAATGGTCATCTTCAAATTCAACGCAAAGTCCTGTTGCATATGTAAGCGGTACTGCGCCTACTGTTTCAGCAACATTCACTACAACATGCTCCAATATTCCATCATCAGTGTATATCAGAGGAACATCATCCGATTCAACATTATTCGCTCAGAAAAATGTAACCATAAGCGGGTCCACTTTTACATACCCATCTACAACAGGCAGTAAGGTTTTTCAACAAGGAGTTGTTCGCTTTTTTGATCCTTATACAATTAATTGGGAGATTTCTTTCGATGCAGGAAACACATGGAGAACTATTGGTTCAACAAGCAACACACTATATGTAACAAAAAGTTCTCAATCCAGTTCTTCTTATAACTACCACACCGTATTTCATCTGAGTTGTAAAAATGCAAATTATCAAACTTCTGATACGGCTATTATAAGCCATGTCTGGGAAGAATTTACTGACCAGGTTATTTTAAATTACAAAAGCGATAGCTTATACTACTACAAAGACTGGAGTTCACCAAATGTTACACTCTCAAGTCTGCTGATGTATAAGGATGCCGAATGTTATACGTTTGCATATTTATTTATTGCTATGATAAAAGTCCAGGGAATTGCAAGCACTAATAATTCCGTTAACATTGAAGCCGATGCTTTATATTACTGTGGTTATACATTGAATGGTTTTCTTGTGAAGAACTGGAGTTTTGGTACTTCACAAACATCAGGCTGTTCAGATTTTCCTTATAAAAACACATTTAATTCTCTTTATAATTCCACTTATAACGGGTATGCTTTTATAAAGTCCGAGGGAACCGATGTACAGGGAGTTGCCGGGCAATGTAATAAAAATCCACCTTCAAGTTTCAACAACCATCAGGTTGCTAAAATAAACGGAGTGTATTACGACCCTGCATATGGCGTAAAATATGGCACTTCGTTAAGTAATATAAAAAACATTGCATTAAGCGGTTGGAGAATTTCATCCTCTGGTCTGTGGTATATGACGAATGATGTTAGCAAAGGCGATTTAGTTGAAACAATCACTACATATTAATTTTTTATTTTAATTATCAGAGTATAAAATCAAATTTTATTTTCGATTTGTTAAAAATATAAATTTGAATTTTTAAAAATTAAAAATTCAAATTTTCACAATAATTTATTATTTTCGCAACCCTTAAATATCAACTCAAACGCATAAAATGAAAGCAAATTTAAACCCAAATCAATTAGTTAGTTTTCTTGATAAAACTCCTAACGACTTTACAAAAAATGATATAATCCGTTTCATTGAAAGCAATGAAATAAAAATGGTGAACTTCAGATATATGGGTGAAGACGGGCGACTTAAAACACTTAATTTTAATATCAACAGCAAAAAACATTTGGATAGTTTATTATCTTCCGGTGAACGTGTTGATGGCTCCAGCCTTTTCTCATATATTGAAGCAGGATCCAGTGATTTATATGTAATACCGCGTTTTAAAACTGCATTTTTAAATCCTTTCACAGAAATACCCTCACTGGATATTCTATGTTCTTATTTTAACAAAGAAGGAAAACCCTTATCCAGTTCCCCTGAATATATTCTTAAAAAAGCTCACCAGACATTGACCGAAAAAACAGGGTTTACTTATGAAACCATGGGGGAATTGGAATATTATGTTATCAGTAAAAATGAAGAATTATATCCTGTAAGCGACCAGCGGGGATACCATGAATCAGCGCCATTTGCAAAATGGGGAACTCTAAGAACAGAAGCGATGCAAGCCATTGCTAAAGCCGGAGGACTTATTAAATATGGTCATTCAGAAGTTGGAAATTTTACGCTCGATAATATTTCTTACGAACAAAACGAGATTGAATTTTTGCCAACCAATGTTGAAGATGCTGCCGACCAGTTGGTAATTGCCAAATGGATTATCCGCATGGTGGCATACAAACATGGAGTTACTATAAGCTTTGCTCCGAAAATTACCGAAGGAAAAGCAGGAAGCGGAATGCATATACATACACGCCTCATGAAAAACGGTAAAAATGTAATGGTTGAAAACGGACAAATATCGGATACTGCTAAAAAAGCGATTGCAGGTTATTTACAGTTGTCTTCTTCACTTACTGCTTTTGGAAACACTATTCCTACTTCATATTTCCGTCTTGTGCCACACCAGGAAGCACCCACAAATATTTGCTGGGGCGACCGCAACCGTTCTGTATTGGTAAGGGTTCCACTTGGCTGGACAGGGAGCTCAAATATGATGAAAATTGCAAACCCATTAGAAACCGGCGAACAGAATGATTATTCAGATAAGCAAACGGTTGAATTCCGCTGTCCCGATGGCTCAGCAGACATATATCTTTTAATGGCAGGACTAACCGTTGCAGCACGTCACGGAATTGAGACTGAAAATGCGTTGGAAATTGCAAAGAAATCATATGTTGATGTAAATATTTTTAAAGATGAACACAAGGAAGTATGTGAAAATCTGGAACAACTTCCTGTTTCATGTTGGGAATCGTCTGAATCGCTGGCGAAACATGCTGATATATATAAAAAATACAATGTTTTTTCTGAAAGAATTATCGAAGGAATGATAACCAAACTTAAAGGTTATAATGATAAAGAACTTCGAAAATCAATAAGCAACAATCCTAAAGAAATCCTTAAGCTTGTTAATCAATACCTGAATTTTGCTTAATGTAAAAGTTATTGATTGATTTCAAGAAATTTTTCTATATCCGGAGTTTTCCCAAAAATAAGAAGTGTATCAGTTTGATACAATATAGTTTTTTGCGGTGTTAATGGAATAACATGTTGTTCATTAACTAAAACTCCATCCTGTTCAGTTTCAAACTCACGTTTTATAGCAACAATATTTAATTTATATTTGGTCATAAAGTCAACATCACTAAAGTTACGGTTGGCAATACGACGGGGAGTTTTTATTTCAACAATTTCATATTGATCGGGAAATTTCAAAACACTTAAAAGACTTGGATTTAATAGTCGTTCAGCAACCAGTATCCCTACTTCATCTTCAGGCGAAAGCACTTCTTTTATTCCAATCTTTTCAAGAATTATTCTTTGTTGTTTGCCTCGTGCACGGGCAATAATTCTTTTTACTTTAAGCTCCAGAAGCACCACGCAGCAAAGCAACAACGATTCAAAATCTTCACCAATGGCAACCACAACGGCATCCATATCCTGAATATTCTGTGCTTTCAATGCTTTTTTATCTGATGCGTCAAGTGTTACCGCATGCGATACATCTTCTGCAACTGCCTGAACATTTTCTTCGTGACTATCAATTGCAAGCACATCACCTCCACTATTTGCAAGGGTAAGAGCAATTGCTTTCCCAAACTGACCCAAGCCAATTACGGCAAATTTATTTTGATGCATCATATACTAAATTTTTGTGCTAAAATAAATGTTTTAAAAATATTAAATAAGAATTTAATAAAATCATTTTCCCATTTTTTCATCAGCTTTTTTCTTTCGGATTAATCTTCTTTCCTTTATTAAAGCACTAATAAAAGGTATGGTGGTTATTACAATAAGAAATATTACAACATAAGGTAAATATGTTTTCATACCGGGAATATAAATTCCGAGGAAATATCCTGAAAGAATCATAATATTCGACCATAGAGCAGCACCGGTAATATTATATTTTATGAATTTACCATAATTCAATTGTACTGCACCTGCAACAATCGGGGCAAAAGTTCGGATAATAGGTAAAAACTCTCCTAATATTATTGCTATACCGCCATGCCTGTCGTAAAAATCTTTAGCCGCACGTAAATGTTTAGGCTTAAAGAAAAAAGATTTTTCTCTTTTGAATATTGCTTTTCCTGCTTTTTTACCAAAAGCATATCCTGTAGTATTTCCTGAAATAACAGCTATACAAACCCCTGAAATAACAAAATAAATAGGAATATTAATGATTCCTGTAGCTGTTAATAGTCCTGTAGTAAATAACAATGAATCACCCGGGAGGAAAAACCCAATAAACAAGCCTGTTTCAGCAAACACTACAAATAAAAGAAACCAAAAACCCCCATATGTAATAATGCTTTCAGGGTTCATTAATTCTTTTAAAAAATTCCAAATATCATTTAGGACTATCATATATTTTACAAATGTGCAAAAATTATTTATAAAAACATACTTTAATTACATTTTATAAATTATTTATTATAAATTACTTACAAAATCAATATGTCAATATGGCTTATAAGTAAAATACAAATACGCCATTATGGCTTATTTATATATAAAATTTCGATTGGTATAAAAATTGAAAAAATCCTTAGAAAAAAAATTAAACTTAATTAATGGAGGACAAATATATGAACTTAGTAAAATGGAATCATCAGCCAGTTGTATTCGATCTTTTTGACGAAATGGAACGTAATTTTTTCTCTCCTTTTAAAGAAGGTGGACTTGTTCCGGCAACAAATATTAAGGAAAATGAAAAATCATTTGAAATTGAGCTTGCAATTCCCGGAATGAAAAAAGAAGATTTTAAAATGAATCTTGAAAACAATGTTCTTTCTGTATCTTCTGAAAAGTCATCAGAAAAAAAGGAAGAAAAAGAAAATTACACAAGAAAAGAATTTCAGTATGGCTCATTCTGCCGTTCATTCACTCTGCCTAAATCTATTGAAACCGATAATATAAAAGCAGTGTATGAAAACGGGATATTAAAAATTGAACTTCCTAAAAAAGAAGAAGCAAAAGTGTCGAAAGAAATTCAGATAGCATAATACATGCTGATTAAACTGGCGAAAAGGTTGTTCTTATAAGAGCAGCCTTTTTATTTTCTGAACAATATATTGTGAGTATTTTAATTTTATAAAAAAAGAAACAGAAGTATTTGAATGTATTTTTATATATCTGTTTTTTATGAAAAAATTTAAACAAATATTTTTTTCTCTACTGGCTGCATTAATAGTTTTTATTTCTGCATGCGGTACACATAAAACCGTAACTAAAACGGATTACCACAATGTTAGTTCTTCTGATTCAATAAAGCCTTATTCAAAAATATTCGGAACAAATTTTACAGGTACAGAGGATAAAAAATTACTTGACGAACTTTCCACATGGATAGGTACACCCTACGTATTCGGAGGTAAATCAAAACAAGGAACTGACTGTTCGGGTATGGTGCAGAGTGTTTATAAAACAGTATACAATATTAGTCTTTACCGCACTGCTGCTGATATTATAAAAAACTGTGAAAAGATTAATAAAAAAAATCTTCAAAGTGGCGATCTTGTTTTCTTTAAAATAAAAAGTAATAAAATTACACACATAGGGATTTACCTTGCCGATAATAAATTTATTCATGCTTCATCATCAAAAGGAGTTACCGTAAATGATCTCACCGAAAATTATTATTCAAAATATTTTTATTCGGGAGGAAGAGTAAAAAACACAAAGCAGAATTAGAATAAATGCCTGAAAGGAATCAGAAGATGTTCAAATATTTTCTGAATTATTGGTCTTTCCGCCCATTTTTTAAATTCAAACGGACTGCATTCCGAAATGGTTTCATTAATATGTGTTTCCAACAGATTCATAATTTTCTTGTCCTTGCCTAATAAATTAATTTCATGCATAAACCGGAAACTCCGATAATCGAAATTTGAAGAACCAACAATAAAATAAGTTTTATCGATTATAAAAACTTTAGCGTGTAAATTTCGTGGAGTATAAAATAAAATCTCAACATCATTTTGATACATCTCGCCAAGATAACGATTTCGCAACATGTCTACAACATTAACATCTGAATGAAGAGGCATAATTATTTTAACTTTAACACCACGATGCGATGCTTCCATTAAGGCTTTACGCATAAAGCTTCCCGGAAGGAAGTATGGGGTTTCAATAATAATTTCCTTCTTTGCAGATTTAATTAATTCAAGATATTTTTTACGTGTTGATTGGAAAACAGTACTTGGTATATCGCGGATTATTTCAAAGCCATCATAAAATAACGATTTTGATGCGCTTAATTTATCATAAATGTATTTGTTATAAATTTTATAACTGGCATTAAAAGCTTCTTTAAAAGGCAAAGCCATATTTCCGACAATCCGCAATGACGACTCGCGCCAGTTCAATGCATAGGCAGCAATATTAGCTGAACTGATATATGTAATACTATCGTCGATTATTATTAATTTGCGGTGATTCCGGCGGTGATTTTTCGTAAAAAAATCGATACCTAATCTTATTTTTTTAAAAATCCTTACCTCTCCTCCATATTTTATCATTTCCGAAAAAAAGTTTTCAGAAACATAAGCGCCCCAGGAATCAATAAGAATCTGGATTTTTACACCCAGCTTGGCCTTTTTTGTAAGGATATCGCGAAACTTAATTCCTATCTGATCATTACCATATTTATACGTTTCAATAACAATAGAATTTTCAGCATGCTCAATATCTTCAAGCATGGAGTTATACATCTTTAGCGGATCATCAAAGAAATGATATGTATGATTTTTTGTAAGGGGCATAATGTAATTCCCTGTCCAAATATAGTTTAATTATACGATTATTTTTTTATTTTGATACAAGTTTCAATACATTTGTGCTATTATTTAATTTAATTTTTTATGAGAAACCATTTAAATACGATTATCATTGCAATAACAATTATTATAACTGCAGCAATTCTTGGTGGCGCATGGAAGAGTTCTCATACCCGTAATGAATCCATAAATGTAAACGGACTTTCTACCCAGGATTTCATATCCGATTTAATAGTGTGGGAAGGATATTATACTTCTGAATCCACATCAACCAAAGAAGCCTATGTTCAACTGAAAAAAGATGCAGAAGTAATAAAAAAATATTTACTCGATAAAGGTTTAAAAGAAAAAGAAATTATTTTTTCATCAGTGAATATTAATACAAATTATGAATATGTTTCTGATAAAGATGGCAATTCTTCAAGGAAATTCAAGGGTTATACACTTACCCAGAATGTTACTATTGAATCGAAAGAGGTTGACAAAGTTGAAACCATTTCACGTGAAGTAAGCGAATTAATTGACTTGGGAGTAAATTTCATCTCCTACCCTCCTCAATATTTTTACACAAAGCTATCGGAATTAAAAATCAGTATGCTTTCAAAAGCTACTGAAGATGCACGTAACAGGGCTGATGTAATTGCAACAAATTCAAAAGCAAGTTTGGGTTCATTAATAAAAGCCAACATGGGAATTTTTCAGATAACCGCACAAAATGGTAATGAAGATTATACTTATGGTGGTGTGTTCAACACCAGCTCAAAAAACAAAACAGCATCGGTTACCGTAAGATTGGAATTTGGAATAAAATAAACAAAAACTATGATTTTATCAATGACAGGTTTCGGTAAATCAGTAGCCGAAATTGAAGGCAAAAAACTGAATATCGAAATTCGGACTCTGAACAGCAAACAACTTGATTTAAATATACGGATGTGCCGTTTATTAAAAGATAAAGAAGTGGATATCCGTTCCATTGTTACGCGGGAACTTCAACGAGGTAAAGTTGATGTTGCCATTTACTTCGACAATAAAGAAGATGCAACCAACATTTCTATTAATAAAGCATTGCTTGAAAAATATTTTAATGAGCTGAAATCTATTTCTGCAGAAATTAAAAATGATTTCCCTACCGATTATTTTTCGCTGGCATCGCGGATGCCCGACGTACTTGCAACAGGCGATGAAATACTTGCTGATGAGCATTGGCATAATTTATTAAAATCATTTGACGATGCCTTAAAACAAGTCAACACGTTCCGTAAAGAAGAAGGAAAAATTCTTGGCAATGATATCAAACAACGTGTTAACCTTATTTTAAAACATCTTGAAAGCATTGCTCCTTTTGAAAAAGAAAGAATTGAAATTATTAAAACACGACTTCATAAAGATCTCGAAGAATTCGTAAATAAAGAAAATATTGATGCAAACCGCTTTGAACAGGAACTGATTTATTACATTGATAAAATCGATATTACCGAAGAAAAAATAAGATTGCAAAAACATTGTAACTATTTTATCGATACCATGAAACAGCCAGAAGCCAATGGCCGCAAGCTTGGTTTCATCACACAGGAAATGGGACGCGAAATAAATACTATCGGCTCAAAAGCCAATGATGCCGACATTCAGAAAATTGTAGTTCAGATGAAAGATGAACTGGAAAAAATAAAAGAACAGCTTTTAAATATTTTATAAAAATTTCTATCAAGCTTTTTTAAATTAATGAACGGAAAATTAATCATATTCTCAGCCCCATCAGGCGCAGGCAAAACAACATTGGTAAAAAAAATTCTTGAATCGCGCAACGATATGGAATTTTCAATTTCTGTATGCAGCCGCAATATGCGACCAAATGAAAAACACGGAGTTGATTACTATTTTATTTCCGCCGATGAGTTCCGGAAAAAAATCAATAATGATGAATTCCTTGAATGGGAAGAAGTGTATGAGAATAATTTTTACGGAACTTTAAAATCTGAATTGGAACGAATATGGAATAAAGGAAAACATGTAATTTTTGATGTGGATGTTATTGGCGGATTGAATATAAAAAAATACGGAAAAGAAAATGCGCTGGCAATTTTTGTAATGCCGCCATCGATGGAAGAATTGGAAAATCGTTTAAAAAACCGCTCAACCGAAACTGCTGAAACATTGAAAAAGCGTCTTGATAAAGCAACATATGAAATATCATTTGCCAAACAGTTCGATATAATACTTATTAATGATCATCTTGAAGAAGCCGTAGATAAAGCAAAATCAACAATTGACAACTTTCTTTCAAAAGATAAATAAGTGAAAAAGGTATTCTATATTTTAATATTTCTATTGTTTAATTTCAATCTTTGCTTCGGTCAGGTTGAATTAATCCCATTTATTAATCATAACAAATTTTATAAAAGTGCACTTGATTATCACTTTTCTGAAATTATTGATTACACCTATTATAAAAATTATTTTGCTAAGAGATGTGTTAAAACAATTCAAATGGTGTCTCAAAAAGAAAACAGGACAGATACCACATCAAAGTATATTGCCGTGTTCTCTGAAAACAGTATATCTGTTATAGCATATGATGAAGGTAGTACATATCCTGAAATACGTAATTACTTTTTTGATTCAGGAAAATTATCACAAATAAAAATACTTTTTTCCGGAAATATTTATTGTAAATATAATAATAGAAATAATATTGAAAGCATAACCGAAGTGAGTGAAACGAACGACACAACTTTTATTGGAAAATATTTTTATAAAAACAAAAACCGATTAATTAAAAGCATAAATATTTCTAAGAATTATAGAGGCAACATTAAATATGATACAACAATAAAAAGTTACGTATATCGGTTATGCAAAAGAGTTGTAAAAATCTATGAAGACGATTCTTTGATCACTAAATTCAGATTACGTAAGGATTCTACAATTAAGAAAACTGAAAATAATGAAGATGGTTATGAATTTCGTAAATATTATTATTTGAAGAATACCGTGTTTAACGAAATAACTTATAATCCAAACAAGGAACAAGTACAGGATAAAAATTTTGATATATATTATTATCAGGATGGAAATTTAAAATACAGGTCGTGGCTCTCAACAGATAATAACAGTACCCAGAATATAATAAACTATGATTATAACCATAATTTTTTAATTAGTAAAAAAGCCAGATTATTTGATGATTACGGATTAGAAACATATTATTCAAAATATAATTATACTTTTTACGATTGCTCTTGTGTAACTGATTCCACGTTTTTAAATAAAAAATATTTAGTCGTATCATTATTTTATAATGAGACTAACATAAGTGGATTGACAGGTACAGTTATTAAAGGTTCTATCTTTGATACAGCAGCTTGCTTCCGGTTGCAGGTGGATACCTTGACTTGTATAAATGACTTTATAAATTTAAATAAAGGATGCCTTATTTTTGACCTTGATACATTCAAAGCGCCTTTAGATTTGTCACTTAAAGAATTGACTATTGTTCCTGTTACTTCAACGGGTTCCGATTTCGAAAGTACATTAAAAAACACCGATTGCATTAATAACAATACAATAAATTATTGGTTAAAATCCACAAAAAATAAAAAAAATTATTTCACTCAATTAAATATAGAGTTTATAAAAATTCAGGATAAAAATTCGGGGACAACATTTAACTTTCCCTCGTTATCTTTTATTTTTAAACATTAATAAAAATGAATAACAAAATAGGATTATTCTTTGGTTCTTTCAACCCCATTCACATAGGGCATATGATTATTGCCAATTACATTGTTGAATATACTTCACTGAAAGAAATATGGTTTGTAATTTCGCCACATAATCCGTTGAAAGAAAAAAGCTCACTCCTGCCCGACCATCATCGTCTTGCCCTTGTAAATATTGCCGTTGAAGATGATGTTCGTTTTAAAGCCTGCGATATAGAATTCAAATTACCTCAGCCATCATTTACAATTCACACTTTAACATACCTGAAAGAAAAATATCCGAATAATGATTTTTCAATTATCATGGGAGCCGACAATCTGCAAAACATCGACAAATGGCGTAACTACGAACAGATAACTGAAAATTATAAAATCATTGTATACCCACGCCCTGAAAGCGATGGAGGAAAATTTAAAGAGCATAAAAATGTAATGTGGGCTAACGCTCCGCTAATGGAGATATCTTCAAGTTTTATTCGCAAAGCAATTAAAGAAAAAAAAGATATTCCGTATTACTTGCCTTCCAAAGTATATAAGTATATCAGGGAAATGCATTTTTACGAAAAATAGCATTTTTAATTTTACAATCGGTATTACTATTTTTTAATGAATTTTCGAAACAAGTATAAATTTTTTTAATCTATATTAAAAAAATTATAACTTTACGCAGTAATAAGCAACCGGTTTATGAAAAAAGAAAAAGAAATTTTAGTAGCTATCGATTTTTCAAAATGCTCAATTAAAGCATTGGAATTTGCAATAAGTATTGCAAATTATATGGATGCAAATATTATGATGGTTTATGTAGACAAACCTCAAAGTACGGAATCGATATATAGTAAAAGAGGTCTTGAACACCAGGAAAAACTGGTTAACAAATTTGAAAAACTGATCAAGCAATTTGCTTCGTCATTAAATGGAAAAATGGAATATAAAATCCGTAAAGGAAAAGTGTATATTGAAATTTCCAACCAGGCAAAATATAGTGATTCTTATCTTATTGTAGCAGGAACACATGGTGTTACCGGTTTTGAAGAATTCTGGATAGGCAGTAATGCATATCGTATCGTAACATCAGCGCCCTGCCCTGTAATTACAATAAGAGAAGCATTTATATGGAATAAAAAACACATTTCAAAAATTATACTCCCTATCGACAGCTCGATAGAAACCAGGCAGAAAGTTCCTTTTACCACTGAACTTGCAAAATTATTCGGGGCAGAGATACATGTACTTGGCATACACTCTACAAAAGTTAAAGATGTTATTGCTCTTATGGAAAGCTATGCACGACAAGCAATGGATTATATAAGGGAAAATAATATCCCCTGTCATTATAAAAAAATATTTTCAGAAAATATTACCTTAGGCACCATTGACTATGCAAAAGAGATCAAAGCTGAACTTATCGCTGTAATGTCCGAGCAAGAAGGCTCTACAAAAAATATATGGCTTGGAACCTATGCACAGCAAATGGTTAATCATTCACCTGTTCCTGTGCTTATCATTCATTCCAAGCAAATTTATGATGCACAGTTGAAGAAATAATTTATGAGAATTAAGTTTTTATTTTTAATATTATTGATTTCATTTTTTTCAGCGTTAAATGTTTTTTCTCAAAAAACAGGAAAAGTTGAAATAATTATTTCTGATTCCCGTATCAACACTCTTGTTGAAAAACACCATTCATGGTGCGAAACCCGCGGAGGTATTGACGGTTTCCGAATTCAGATTTATTTTGATTCAGGCAATAATTCAAAAAGCCGTGCGGTTACTGTTATGAATGAATTCAAATCCAAGCATCCGAAAACTGAAGCATACCTAATGTTCCAGGAACCTAATTACAAAATCCGTGTAGGCAATTTTCGTTCAAGAATAGATGCTCAACGTTTCCTGCATAAGATTACTGATGAATATCCAAATGCTTTTATTGTTAAGGATAATGATGTAAAGTTTCCATTACTTGAAGATGAAAAAGATAATTAAATAAAAAACCCCACTGAGTTAGCGGGGTTTTTTATTTTTATGTTTATACCAATTGTTAATTTAAAATAGTCCAAAGGATATTTTAAATTTTACAATGATTATGCCGATGACATATATGTAATAGTACAATTTATTGGACTATTACATATATACAATCGGTATTACACTTAATTCCTGTTTATACAATTCAAATCCTCGAAAGCAATCTTTAATCTTTCAACCATTGCTTTTTCGCCATCGCGTAACCATGCGCGTGGGTCGTAGAATTTTTTATTAGGTTTGTCATCGCCTTCAGGGTTCCCTATTTGTCCTTGTAAATAGCCTTCATTCTTTTTATAATATTTCAGAACACCGCTCCAAAAAGCCCATTGCGTATCTGTATCAATATTCATTTTTATTACTCCATAAGAAATTGCTTCACGAATTTCGCTCTGTGCCGAACCCGAACCACCGTGGAATACAAAGTTTACAGGCTTTTCAGCGGTTTTGAATTTTTTCTGAATATAATCCTGTGAGTTCTTTAATATTTTAGGCTGCAAATGAACATTCCCCGGTTTATATACACCATGAACATTTCCGAATGATGCAGCAATAGTAAAGTTTGGACTTATGTTCAATAATGTTTCATAAGCTTTTGCCACATGTTCGGGCTGTGTATATAATCTTGCATTGTCAATTCCAGTATTATCAACACCATCTTCTTCTCCGCCGGTTACACCTAATTCAATTTCAAGTGTCATCCCTATTTTGCTCATACGTTCCAAATAACGTTTGCATATTTCAATATTTTCTTCGAGGGGTTCTTCTGAGAGGTCGAGCATATGCGAACTGTATAAAGGCTTTCCGTGTTTTGCAAAATATTTCTCACCGGCATCCAACAATCCGTCAATCCAGGGAAGTAATTTTTTTGCAGCATGATCGGTATGAATTATAACCGGGACACCATATATTTCAGCAACTCTATGAATATGTTCTGCACCAGAAATAGCGCCGGCTATAGCGCCTTTTTCTTTTTCATTTGGAATAGCTTTTCCTGCATAGAACAATGCACCTCCATTTGAAAATTGAATAATAACAGGTGAATTTACAACTTTGGCTGCTTCAATCACTGCATTAACGGACCCCGTGCTAACTACATTAACAGCAGGTAATGCAAATTCATTTGCTTTTGCTATGCGGAAAATTTCCTGCATATCCTTACCGGAAACAACTCCCGGAGCTACTTTATCCAATATTTTTTCTGACATAATATTTATTTATTAAAAATTATTTTTTCGTAATGTCAAAGGTATAAAATTGAACAGAAGAAAAATGATAATCGGGAAGAAAAATTATTGAAATAATTTATCTCAATAAGGTAACCGTTCCATGCTGGCTGTAATCCTTGGTTTCTGAATTAGCATGCAATATGTAATAATAAGTTCCTTCAGATGAAAGTTCGCCGGAAAGCGATTTCCCATCCCAACGCGAAGCAGGGCTATTGCTTTCATATACTAAAACACCCCAACGGTCAAATACCTGTAAAAAGAAATATGACATTCCGCTGCAACGAATATAGAAATCATCATTAAACCCATCTTCATTAGGAGTGAATACATTGGGTACTATCATACCTTCTTCCACTTCAATTGTTTTGCAAATTATATCCTCACAATCATCGGCGCTGTTAATCCAAAGGCAAACTTCATACATTCCGGGATGATCATAAATATGATAAGGGCTTTCCTGCGTGGTAGCTTTATCATCGCCAAATGTCCAGTAATATTCAATGGCATTAACGCTTGTGTTAACGAAGTGAATAAGGTCGTATGCAAATAAATGTGCTGTATCACTTTGGGTGATATAGAAATCAGCTATAGGTTCAGGATATACTGTAGTAAAACAATGCGAAGCATAAGAATAACAATGTCCCCAATTTGTAATCTCCTGTACAGAAACAATACCGGTACCGGGAACATCCCAATGAATGTAAACTGTTTGCCCTGTAGCATTACCCACAATATGCCCGCCTACAACAGTCCAGTAATAATTATCGCTAAAGTCGCCTCCCCATGCATTGTACTCGAGAGAGTCGGTACTATTTAAACAAAAATACTGAGGACCGTTAATATAAACTGAATCCGGTTTTTTCGCTGCAAGCGCATAAGGCTCATCAGTCCATGTATTCCAATTATTTTTAACGACGCCAACCATAGGTGAAAAAATCATTGAATTAGGAGCAGTGTTTTGCCAAATATCATTTAATGAATCCCAATTAACTATTCTATTCCAATAACCATCGGTAGCTTCGTCATAATAAATTGTTAAGTTAACAGGATTCGTTCCCTGTTCACGCATGATACGATGATAGTAAACAGAATCGATCATACATATTGTAGTATCATGCTTATGAGTATCAAAGTTATCATTTGTAGCATTATAATTAAAGAAACCTACTTTATAAATATTATCATCAGCAACTGTAGGCTTTATATCAACAGGTCTATAGCGCATAGGTCCGGAACTGGATCCCATTGGAAATGTATATGGGGCACTAACCGATGTTAACCTATATAACCAACCGGTTAAACTATTACTTACAAAACCTTCTGTCCTTGTAATTGCAAAAGGGTTGGTATTGGTAACCCATAATTCATGTGATGTCAGTGATAATTCCCTATCGTTAAGATTTAAAAAATGAGTAACCGTATCATTCAGTGTAGTAAATTTAATTCCGACACCTTTAAGAGTGAGGTCATAAAATGAAGTTATACTTGTTCCTTTAATTTCCTGATCAATAACAATAGCGGGAGGTCCAAAAGGTTCATTATTCATAATGACTTCGCTTTCCCCATGTTTAAACACACTGTTATTTATCCAGTGAGCTCCAATTTCATAAATCCCATCACCGGAAATAAGTCCGTTATTTGTAAGGTTGCCACAAATGGTAATATGTCCAAGATTGTATAATGAATCGCCGATGTTATTAACCGAGCCATGCACCCATACAACAGAACCTTCAGCGCAATGGAAAACAGCATTGTTGTTGGTCATAATCGGTTGGCAATAAATAAAATTATGGGCTAAAAATAGTATTACGAAAAAGAGTAATCTTTTCAATTTTACCATAGTAACGGATATTTTTTCCAAATTAATAAACAAAGTAACAAATTTTTATACGAATAAACAAATTTTATCTAATTAATTAGTATCTTCATCTACTATAAGTTTACGAAAAATGATAAGTAAAGGTTGCAAATGATATTACTCTTTTCTGGGTTTGTATTTCGACTTTGTTAGTATATCCTGTGAATCTTGATTCATGAATAATTCCGTTAAAGAAACATTTTCATTTTCTTCCATATATTTCCTGATGATTTGCCAGCCAATCCAAATTCCGGTACGTGAAGGCGATTGTTTAGAAAAAACCGATGTAAAAGGACCGTCAGAACAAAGCTTTGATATCATTGTAACATCTGTTGAATACAAAAGTTTTCTGTCGATAATAAACGACCACATATTTGCTTCATTATCTTCGCACCATTTTAATTGGGCAGGAGTGTAATACATTTTTAAAGAATCAGGAGTATCAGGCAAAGTAGCATCTAAAAAATATAAGATCTTTCCTTCGTAAGTTATGTAATCCAAAAAGTTTTTATTTTCTTTACTGTTATCTACTAAAGTGTATGCAATTTCTCTCATGCAACCAGGAATGATAAAATCTTTTTTGAATCTTTTAATTATGTATGAAGGCACATAACTGCTTAATGCATTTTTATAATTTATATTATCCTTTCCTAAATACATGTCTAAAGAAATAACCATAACACTATCTGAAAATTTTATAGGAAGTTCATAATCCAATCCCGAAACACAAGAATATACTTCCGGGATTTTTTTCTTGGGAAAATAAAATTTATACAGGCTAAATGCTTTACCCAGGTTCGTTTCTATGTCAGTAAGGTCCGGGTATATTTTTATACAATCATCATAAAGTGAAACGATCAAAGGATCGGTAAGAAAATTTTTCATTTGCAACAGCGAAAGGGAATCGTTAAGTTCTTTTTCAGGAATAAAAAATGAATATTCAGGCAGAAGTTTTTTTAACTCGCTTCTGATACTTTTTTTATTAATATTAAAAAGTGCTTTTTCATAACGATGAATTTTTATTTTTACTGAATCTTTTTCTTCCAGTTTTACGTCCTTAACAATTTCGGGAACCTTCGATTTTTCATTACAGCGGTTGCAGGAAAATGCAAGAAAAACAAACAAGATTATTGAAATAAATAAAAAAGATTTTTTCATAAATAAAATTTTATTAGTATACTTGCATTAGAAATCTTGAAATTAAAATTCAAAAATATGAAAAAAATATCATTATTTATAATTGTAATTGCATTGATGATCATTGGCAAATCTTCATTTGCACAGGATAGTGAAAAAAACTTTCATTTCGGACTAAAAGCAACTCCGTCGGTATCATGGTTTACATCCAGTGATAAAAAACTTTCTAATGATGGCGTTAAATTCGGATTTGGTTATGGTTTGATCACTGAATTTGCTTTTTCGAAAAATTACGCTTTTTCAACGGGACTTGAAATATTGAATGCCGGCGGGAAATTAGCTTTTCCAAAATCACCGGATAGCACATATTATCCCGTAGTGAATGAAGATGTAACACCTAACCGTACTGACACTTTTTTACTTCAATCACGAAGCTATCGCATAAGGTACGTGAATGTTCCTTTGCTATTAAAACTTAAAACAAATCAAATTGGTGCTATGACATATTTCGGACAGTTTGGATTTGATGTTTCGTTCAAGTGGAAAGCGATGTGTGATGATGATGGATATTACATAGGGTCACAACCTACAACACGTAAAGATGTTGATATTTCAGAGGATATAAATTTTATACGCCTGGCTTTAAATGTAGGATTAGGAGCAGAATATAATCTTTCTGGTTCTACATCATTAGTGTTTTCGGTAAATTACAATAACGGATTTACAAATGCACTCCGAACAGATTCAAAAACATTATGCCTGTATAAAGTTGGCAAAAAATCAAATCCTTTTGAACAAAAAGCCATGTTGAATTATGTTGGATTAACTGTAGGCATTTTGTTTTAACGATACCACAATTTTTACAACCCGATTCACAAACCGAATCGGGTTTTTTATTTACTTTGCATCATGAAAATCGCACTTGCACAATTAAATTTTCATATCGGGAATTTCGAAAGCAACACAAAAAAAATTGTTGAAGCTATCTGTAATGCCCGTCAGCACAATGTTGAACTTATTGTCTTTCCCGAGCTTGCCATAAGCGGTTATCCACCGCGTGATTTTTTAGACTTCGAACATTTCGTAAAAAGCTGTAAAAAATGTATTAAAGAAATTGCGAAAGAATGTAAAGATATTGGTGCTATTATTGGCTCTCCGGGTTTCAATCCAAATGCAAAAGGAAAAAAGCTTTACAATTCCGCGTACTTACTTTATAATGGAAAAATAGAATCGGTGCGTCATAAATCGCTTTTACCAAATTATGATATATTCGACGAATACCGCTATTTTGAACCCAATACAAAATTTGAAATCGTACATTTTAAAGACCTCCGTATTGCTTTAACAATCTGTGAAGATTTATGGAATATTACCGATAATCCTCTTTATACCATCAATCCTATGGATGAGCTGATGAAGCAAAATCCGGATGTGATGATAAATATTGCTGCATCGCCATTTAATTATGAACAAGCTTTAAAAAGAAAAAAAATCCTGAAAGCTAATATTGATAAATATCATCTTCCATTATTTTATGTAAACCATTGCGGAGCACAAACAGAACTGATATTTGACGGCGGTTCGCTTGCATTTGATAATAAAGGAAAAATTGTTGAAGAGCTTGAATACTTTAAAGAAGGGCTTGCTGTATTTTCGCTGACATCAGCTAAAAACAAAAATAAAATCGAAACGAATATCCAAAGCGAAAAACAACAAAGCATAAATTTAAGAACACACCAATCCGAAAATACACAGATATCATTAATACGCCGTGCGCTGGTAACAGGAATAAATAATTATTTTGAAAAACTGAATTTCAGTAAAGCCATCCTCGGTCTTTCCGGTGGAATTGATTCAGCGCTGGTTTGTGCACTTGCAGTTGAAGCATTGGGAAAAGAGAATGTCCGCGGAATATTATTGCCTTCCCATTTTTCATCAGAACATTCCATTACTGATGCAAAAAAACTTGCAGAGAACCTGGGAATACCATATGATATTATTCCAATTGAAGAAGCATTTAACAGTATTGAACATTCATTAAAGCCCGTTTTTAAAGGACTTCCACCTTTTGGACTGGCCGAAGAAAATATGCAGGCACGAATAAGAGCCATTATACTGATGGCAATAGCAAATAAAATAGGATATATTTTGCTTAACACTTCGAATAAAAGTGAAGCTGCTGTGGGTTACGGAACCATTTACGGTGATATGTGCGGTGGGCTTTCCGTTTTGGGCGATGTATATAAAACACAGGTTTACGAAATTGCAAAACTGATCAATAAAGAAAAAGAAATCATTCCGCAGAATACCATAGATAAAGCTCCATCAGCAGAGTTAAGACCGGGACAAAAAGATTCCGACTCCTTGCCTGAATACGATATCCTTGACAAAATTCTTTATCAGTATATTGAAAGATCAAAAGGTCCTGATGAAATTATTACCATGGGTTTCGACAGTGCAATGGTTCATCATGTGCTGAAACTTGTAAACACAAATGAATGGAAGCGCTACCAAACTCCACCTATCTTGCGTGTTTCACCAAAAGCTTTCGGAATGGGACGCAGAATGCCTATTGCAGCAAAATATTTATCTTGATTTTTTTGTAGATTATTTTTCCGGGATCATTCGTAGCGAAAATTATTCCCCTACTTCATTTTGATTTTCTTTTTTTATTCCGCCTTCCAGGTATTTTCCAGCAATATTAAATTTAAGTTCCAATACTTCTTTTACCAGGTCTTTTTTTATTTTTACAAAATAAAAAGCATCTTTATCTGAAATATTCAGAACAGCTTCTTTTATTGCATATCCCTGGTAATTACTTTTTATATATGTAATGATTGGCGATGGAAGTTCTTTGGGGCTAACCATTTCAACAGTATTACTCAGCTCATCTTCTTTTGCATGAGTAAATGCAGTTCTAATACTGGAAATGGAATCGGCAATTCTGGTTTGATTTTTAACTGAATCGGATGGAAGCAACAATGAGTCGGTTCCAATTGTTTTATCAGAAATACTTTTATCAATAGGTTTACCGGCAAGTGTATAATACAGCTCAGCGCCCGGCTGCGCAATTCCTTCTTTTTTTACATATATAAAATAATAATCAGCGCTTCCCGGTTCCTGAACCATTTCAGAAAGTTTAATTTTATACTCGTAATAATTATTTTTAATATCACTTATAATTGGTCCCGGAAGTTCTTTTTCGGAAATCGTATATTTTGTATAATTCCATGTGCCGTCGTAAACAAATTCGGCACAGCCTTTCATTTCATCATAAGTGAAGTGAGCAATATAAAGATCGCTTTCTCTTTTCCACGATTCAATTGTTGCATTTGGGAAAATGGCATCAAAATTATTTTTTACTTCCGCGGGCACTTCAGTAGGCTTATATTGCTGGGAAAATAAATCAAAAGAAAAAAACAAGAATAACATCAGGCATGAAAATATTTTCATAACACTAAAGCTTTTTAATTTAAAAAAAAATTAAACATTTAACTTGTTTCATTATTTACCTGATGATTGTTTGTGTCCTGTCGGGTCCGACTGAAACAATATAAATAGGCGTATTTACTGTATCTTCAATAAATTTAATATACTTCATTAATTCAGCCGGTAATTTTTCTACAGAAGAAATATTCTCAATAGGTTTGTTCCATCCGTCAAATTCCCTGTAAACAGGGGTAACTTCGCCGGAAGAAATATCAAATGGAATATAATCGATGGTTGAATTTTTATATTTGTAATGAGTACAAACATTTATTTTTTTAAAGCTGCTAAGTACGTCGGCTTTCATCATGATGAGTTTGCTTGTTCCATTTAGCATTATGGAATATTTTAATGCAGGAATATCGAGCCATCCGCAACGCCTGGGTCTTCCGGTTGTAGAACCGTATTCATTACCATTTTTACGTAATATCTCACCGGTTTCATCAAACAGTTCTGTAGGGAACGGACCACTTCCAACCCGTGTGCAGTATGCTTTAAAAATTCCGTATACCTCTCCTATGGTTCTTGGCGAAACTCCTAAACCTGTGCAAACACCGGCACATACCGTATTTGATGAAGTAACAAAAGGATAAGTACCAAAATCAATATCAAGCATTGATCCTTGCGCTCCTTCGGCGATGATACTTTTATTTTCAGAAAGATTTTTATTGATATATACTTCGCTATCGATAAAAGGAATTTTTTTCAGATGTTCAATTGCTTCGAACCATTTCTTTTCGTAATCGGAATATAAGAGCCCGTCAATAGTATAATCTGAATAATCAAAGTGAAGAAAATTAACCAGTTCGAGATGACGTTTTTTCTGCGATTCATATAGTGCAATAAAATCTTTTTCTTCAATGTTGCCTATTCGTATCCCGTTCCTTGCAGATTTATCGGTATATGCAGGGCCAATACCTTTTAATGTAGAACCTATCTTCCCTTCGCCTTTTGCCGTTTCGTTAGCCGCATCGAGCAACCGGTGTGAAGGAAGTATCAAATGCGCTTTTCTTGAAATCAAAAGATTTTTACTTACATCAACACCACGTTCAGCAAGTTTTATAATTTCATTATGAAGAATAACCGGGTCGATCACTACTCCATTCCCGATGACATTCATTTTGTTCTTATGAAATATTCCTGAAGGAATGGTATGAAGAACATGTTTTATCCCATCAAACTCCAGGGTATGACCTGCATTCGGGCCACCCTGAAAACGGGCAATTATTTCATAATTCGGGGTAAGCACATCTACAATTTTGCCTTTTCCTTCGTCGCCCCATTGCAAACCGATTAATACATCTATATTTTTCACAGAAAAAATTATTTATGATTTAGACTTGGTATGCTTTTTACACCTACCATAAAATATAAGCGAATGATGTGATATTTCGAAATCGAGCATTTTCATGACCGATAATTTTATTTCATGAATTCGCGGGTCGCAAAATTCCATCATCTTTCCGCATTCAACACAAATTGCATGATCGTGCTGTTTAAACTTGTATGCTTTTTCAAATTGTGCAACATTTTTACCGAACTGGTGCTTTACAATCAGGCCGGAAGCCAGGAGCAGTTCAATCGTATTATATAATGTCGCCCTGCTAACGCGGTACCTATTATTCTTCATGCGTATGTAAAGCGATTCAATATCGAAATGTCCTTCCTGAAGATAAATTTCTTTTAAGATGGAATAACGTTCAGGGGTTTTCCTGTGTTGATGCGATTCAAGATAATTCGTAAAAATTTGCTTGACGTTATCCAGAGTTTCCTGATCGATCGACATAAAAAAAACATTTATTTCAAAGCATAAAATTATTAAAAAAATCTTACGCCGGGAAATTAAAAGAATAATTTCTGAAAAAGGATTTATTCTGCTTTATCAATTCTGAAAACTCTTTGAACCCCGTCAACTTTCTTAAGATTTTGGATAAGGTCGTTCAAATGCTTTGTATCGTTCACATACAGCATAACCGTTCCCTCAAAAGTACCGGCATCGCTTTCAATACTTATGGAACGCATATTCAGGTTTAATTCATTTGAAATTATTTTTGTAATATTATTAACAATCCCCATTTTATCGCTTCCAAGAATTTTAATTCCCGCAAGAAAAGCAATGGATTCGTTGTTTGTCCATTTTGCTTTAACGGTACGATAGGCATACTTCGAAAGCATGTTTATCGCGTTCGGACAATTGGCGCGATGAATTTTTATGCCTTCATTAATTGTAACAAAACCAAAAACATTATCGCCCGGAATAGGGTTACAACAGGGAGACAACGTATATTGCAATTTATCCATATTATCGCCGATTAATAATGTATCGGCTTTGTCTTTCATTATTAAATTAATATTGGATGTTTTGGTTTTTACCGGATCGACTTTTTCTTTTCCGGCAAGACGCGAGAACGGAGAAGTAAGATACTTAAGCCATTTACCTTTATCTTTTTCCTGGAATGCTTTTATTTCACGCAGACCGATTTTCCCAATAGCAACCTGGTAAAATAATTCCTGTGAGTTTGGAAGTTTATAAAAGTTGTGAAGTTTGCCAAGAACCGTATTATTGAATTCCATTTTCAACTGCTTGAACTTGCGCATCAGGATTTCTTTTCCTTCTTCAGCAACCTGTTTTTTATCATCTTTCAGTGAAGCTTTAATACAGGTTTTTGCTCTGGCAGTGATGACATAATACAGCCAGTCTTCTTTCGGTTTTTGTTTTGCAGAAGTAATAATTTCAACCTGGTCGCCACTTTTAAGTTTATGATTGAGCGGAACCAGTTTATGATTTACTTTTGCGCCAATACAATTATCGCCAACTTTCGAGTGAATATTATAAGCGAAATCAAGAGCCGTAGAATTTACAGGAAGTGTTTTCAGATCACCTTTCGGAGTAAAAATAAACATTTCATCAGCGAAAAGGTTCAATTTAAAATCATCAAGAAAATCAAGGGCATTGGCTTCATTGCTTTTTAAAAGTTCACGAATTTTCTTAAGCCATTCATCAAGTCCTTTTTCCTGGTTGTCATGGTCTTTATATTTCCAATGTGCCGCATAACCTTTTTCGGCTATTTCATCCATTCGTTCCGAGCGGATCTGAACCTCTACCCATTGACCGGTATTGCTCATTACCGTAGTATGTAATGATTCGTATCCGTTTGCTTTTGGGTTTGATATCCAATCGCGAAGCCTGTCGGGATTGGGGCGATAGAAATCAGTAACTATGGAATAAACTTTCCAGCATTCTGATTTTTCATTTTCAGGTGGAGTGTCAAGAATAATACGTACAGCAAATAAATCATAAATCTCTTCAAAAGGGATTTCCTTTTTTTTCATTTTTTCCCATATGGAATTTATTGATTTCTGCCGGTGTAAAATTGTATATTTTATACCCTGTTTTTTCATTTCCTTTTTAATAGGACTCATGAAACGGGTAATAAATCGGATTCTTTCTTCTTCTCTTTCTTTAACTCTTTGAGAAATATTTTGAAAAATTTCCGGCTCTGTATATTTCATAGCCAGATCTTCCAATTCGCTTTTTATGGTGTACAGCCCTAAACGATGTGCCAGCGGGGCAAAAAGATACGATGTTTCATAAGCGATTTTAAGTTGCTTTTGTTTGGGCATTGCATCAAGAGTGCGCATGTTGTGCAGCCTGTCAGCCAGCTTAATCAATATCACCCTTACATCATCGGAAAGAGTGAGCAGCATTTTACGAAAATTTTCGGCCTGCATTGAAGGAGAGCTGTGGTCGAATATTTCCGATATTTTTGTTAACCCATCAATGATACGTGCAACTTTTTCCCCAAAAAGTTCACGAATATCAGTTAGAGTATAATCTGTATCTTCAACAACATCGTGCAATAATGCA
This sequence comes from Bacteroidales bacterium, assembly GCA_035353855.1. Taxonomy (NCBI): domain Bacteria; kingdom Pseudomonadati; phylum Bacteroidota; class Bacteroidia; order Bacteroidales; species Bacteroidales bacterium. Next base: position 112,359 of record DAOQAK010000004.1, read on the forward strand.
CAAACTATAGAGGTAGTACCCAATCCGATTTCGGAGGTGGCAATAGTAGCAACAGCAATGGGATGATAGATATATGGCTCACCTGATTTTCGCCTCATATCCTTATGCGCTTCCACTGCAAGATTAAAAGCTTTTCTTATTACTCTTTTATCTTCAGCAGAAGTATATACTTTGCAAACCTTCAGTAAGCTCCTGTACCGCTTAATAATTTCTATTCGTTCTTTTTCAACATTTATTTCCTGCATGAATACAGAATTATTTTTAGTTCTACAAAAATAACTTAAAAAGAAATGAAGTCAAATTAAAAACGAATGTTTTTAAAAAATCAGGGGAATATAATAAAATTATAACTGCTGTTATACTTAGCTTACCGCATTTCCGTTATGGATTAAGAATAATAAACCATCTGATTAATCCAATATTTCTACAACAAAAAAATACTACTGTCCTGTCCATTGTTTCACCTGTTCAATTGTAGGAGCAGGAATTTCGAGTTTCATTTTTTTTCTTAACCCACAAAGGTCGTTGAAAAATTTATTCGGATTGGCTGATTTAACCGCATCAACAGTTGTATAGCCTGCTTTCATAACTACAGGAATCCAATCTACAGGAATTCCTAATAAAATAAATTCATCGTTCGATACGGTCACAGCTTTTTTCTCGGGTCGCATCTGCGGGAAAAACAGAACATCCTGTATGGATTGTTGGTTGGTCATGATCATGGTTAGTCGGTCGATACCAATACCAAGACCTGCTGTTGGCGGCATTCCGAATTCCAATGCACGGAGGAAATCTTCATCAAGCACCATGGCTTCTTCATCGCCGCGTTTGCCAAGTTCCAGCTGTGCTTCAAAACGTTTGCGCTGGTCGATCGGGTCGTTCAATTCTGAAAATGCATTACAAATTTCTTTACCATTACAAATGGCTTCGAAACGTTCAACCAGTCCTTCCTTACTGCGATGCTTCTTTGCCAATGGCGACATTTCCACAGGATAATCAGTAATAAAAGTTGGTTGTAATAAATTGGGCTCGCAACATTCACCGAAAATAGCATCAATCAATTTTCCGCGTCCCATGGTATCATCAATCTTCACATTCAGTTTCAGTGCGGTGGTTCTTAGTTGCTGTTCATCCATTTCAGAAATATCGATCTCTGTATAATGTTTTATTGCTTCATACATTGTAAATCGTTTCCATGGGCGTTTGAAATTAATCAGGTTTTCACCAATTGTTATTTCTGTTTTCCCATTCAAATCAAGGGCAATACGCTCCACCATTTCTTCAACAGTATTCATCATCCATTCGTAGTCCTTATAAGCGACATACAATTCCATTTGTGTGAATTCGGGATTATGAAAACGGTCCATCCCTTCATTACGAAAATCTTTAGAGAATTCGTACACTCCTTCGTAACCGCCAACAATAAGGCGTTTCAGGTAAAGCTCGTTGGCTATTCTTAAATACAAAGCTGTATCGAGTGTATTATGATGGGTTTTGAAAGGACGTGCAGTAGCGCCACCATAAATAGGTTGTAAAATTGGGGTTTCCACTTCTAGGTAACTTTTTTCATTTAAAAAATTTCGCATGGAATTCACCAGTTTTGTGCGTTTCATAAATACTTCACGTACCTGCGGATTCACGATCATATCAAGATAACGCATACGGTAACGTTGTTCAGGATCGGTAAACGCATCGTAGGTTATACCGTCTTTTTCTTTTACGATAGGCAACGGACGCAACGATTTTGAAAGCATCTTAAATTCCTTCACATGAATAGTGGTTTCGCCCATCTGCGTGGTGAAAACATAACCTTTCACACCAATAATATCGCCGATATCAAGAAGTTTTTTAAAAACGATATTGTATAAACTCTTATCTTCTCCCGGGCAAATATCATCGCGTTTAAAATAAAGCTGGATACGTCCTGCGGCATCCTGTATTTCTGCAAACGAGGCATTACCCATTATTCTGCGGGTCATGATACGACCGGCAATACTTATATCCTGGTATAAAGTTTTATCGTTTGGAAACTTTTCCAGTACATCTTTTGTGTTTGCATTCACTTCAAATAAATCAGCGGGATAAGGATTAATTCCCAACTGCTGTAGTTCTTCCAGCGATTTTCTGCGGATAACTTCCTGTTCACTTAGTTCCATGCTGCATTAAATTTAATTTCGCGCAAAGTTAAAGATTTTCATTAATCGAAATCAGATTATTTTACATCTTTGCAACATGAAATATCCATGCAAACGTAAAATCGCACCAACCGTGTGATAAATAAAATTGATGCGGGAATTAAAAGTGGGATCAAAATCAGTATGGATATTCACAAGTGAGCTAGTGTTGCGCTCCTATGTATATCGGGAGTGGAGCGGATAACAAAAAAAAATATAGTCCTGACAATTCACAGATTTTATACACATTATAATTTTAAATACAGATGAAAAATATATCATACAAAAATATCGGGCTCAAAGGTTACCAGGAAGCATGGGATTTCCAGAAAGAATTACACGAAAAAGTTCTAAATTCAAGAGCATCTGAAAATGACTCAATAAATAAAAATAATTCTATTAATTTCCTGGTTTTATGCGAACATCCACATGTTTACACTTTAGGAAAAAGCGGCTCAATAAATAATCTACTCGTCAATAATGAATTCCTGAAAGAAAAAGGCGCTACATTTTTCAATACCGACCGCGGCGGAGATATCACGTACCATGGTCCCGGACAAATTGTAGGTTACCCCATAATTGATTTGAATTATTTTGGAATTGGCGTAAAAGAATACGTTCATAAAATTGAAGAATCAATCATTCTCACATTAAAAGAATACAAGATCAGTACCGAAAGACTTGAAGGTGCAACAGGCGTGTGGATTGATTCGCAAACAAAGAAGGCACGCAAGATTTGCGCCATTGGTGTGAAAGTAAGCCGTGGTATTACCATGCACGGATTTGCATTAAACGTAAACACCGACCTCTCGTTTTTTAACTTAATCAATCCCTGCGGTTTTACTGATAAAACAGTAACATCGATGGAAAAAGAATTTTGCAGAAAAATAGATTTTGAGGAAGTAAAACAACATTATATTAAAAACTTCGCAAAAGTTTTTGATGTAAAGGTCAACTAAATAACAAACTTGTACAGTTAGTTTAAAATTTTTACTTTAGCATATAGTAAGTTACTATACTATTTCTTTTTCTAAATTAAAATTCCCTTTTATCAATAGTTCGTTAATTTTTTTATACGTTTTAACAAGCAATTTTACCAAG